>NZ_QGKR01000031.1 GCF_003172955.1 Micromonospora acroterricola
CGGGGTGGACGGGTCGGCCGGCGGGGGCCAGCGCGGCTGCGCCGGGGCCCAGCCGGACCCGGCGCCCGAGGGGCCGGTGACGCCCCACCCGCCGGGCGGCGGCACGGCACCGGTGAGCGACGGATAATCCGACGGCGACGGCGGAGGCAGCGCCGCGGCCCCGGGCTGCCCGGGAACCGGCGGACGGCCGGTCGGTGGCGTCGCCACGGGCGGCAGCACGGTCGACGGCGGCGCGGCCGACGGCGGCGTGCCCCGCTGCCCGGAGATCGACGCCCATGGCGGTGCCGGGGCGTCCGCGCCTCGGTCGGCAGGGTCCGGTGGCCAGAGTGGTTCGATGTCCCGCTCCGGCACCGGCTGCTGGCCGGGCACCTGCGCCCGGTCGGCGTTCTCGTCCATTACGGTTCCTCCCCAGTCCTCCTGCGAGGATAGGCCCACCGGCCGACCAGGGACGGCCGGCGCAGCCGGGGTCAGATCGACCAGACCGCCCAGGCTCCCGGTTCGACCCACCAGGACCGCTTCCGGGTCAGCTCGTTCTCGACACCGTCGTCGAGGTAGGGCACCTTTCCCTCCCGGGGCAGCACCGACACCGCCCGACCGCGAGCCCGCCGCACCTCCAGGCGTACCCGCTTGCGGCCCAGGGCCGAGCGGACGACCACCGGTACGGCCACCGCGACCTCGACACGGCCGTCGGCCGGGTCCGGCGCGGCCAGCAGCGTCACGTCGTCGAGCGTCGCGTACCCACCGGCGTTGCCGATCGCACAGGCGAGCAGCGACTCGTCACCGTCGGTGAGGACGGCGTCGTCGACCTCCACCCGTGCCCGCCAGTGCAGCGGCCGGCCGGCGTCGTCGGCGGCGCCGAGCAGGGCGCCGTCCAGGGTCACCGAACCGCCGTCGTTGCGCAGCAGATCCAGTCGCCGCGGCGTGCCGTCCAGCACGGCGGCGGCCACGGCCGCCGGGTCGCGGGGCAGCCCGAGCTGCGCGGCCAGGTCACGGTGGGTGCCACCGCGCGCCGGATCGAGCGGGAGTACGGCCACCGGCGGGAGGTCGGGCAGGGTCCGGTCGGCGCGCAGGTCAGTCGGGCGGCGGCTCGGCGCTGGCGCGTACCGCCGGACCAGCCGGCGCAGCACGGCGCGCAACTGCCCGTCGCTGGCCGTGGCGACGACCAGTCGGGTCTTGCCGTCCAGGTCCGGCCAGGTGAGCCCGTCCGGGCGGGGAGGGCCGTCGAGCTGCGCCAACACCTCGTCGATCTCCGCGTCCGAGCGCGCGGTGACCGTCTGCACGCGGGCGCCCCGGGCGGTCAGCGCGTCGGCGCAGGCCAACACGGGTACGCGGGGTCGCTCGGTGGCGCACCGGTCCGAGTCGGCGGACTCGGTCCCCGGGTTGGTGTCGGCATCGGTCGCACCGCCGCAGCAGGCCCCACCGCTGCCGCAGCCCCCGGGAGCGTCCCGCTCCGAACCGAGGGTGAGCAGCACCACGTCGTACACGGAAGGAGCCTCCTGCCTCTCGCCGCGACCCCTGCCGGCCGCGCCGTCACTACTTGTTAACCTGACACCCCGGGCTCGCCAACCGGTCGCCACCTGGCACCCGAGCCTTCTGGAGGCGGAAAAGATGCCAGCGATCGTGCTCATCGGCGCTCAGTGGGGCGACGAGGGCAAGGGCAAGGTTACCGACCTGCTGGGTGAGCGGGTCGACTACGTCGTGCGCTACTCCGGCGGCAACAACGCCGGCCACACGGTGATCACCCCGGACGGCCAGAAGTACGCGCTGCACCTGATGCCCTCCGGCGCGCTCTCGCCCAACGCGATGATCGTCATCGGCAACGGTGTGGTGGTCGACCCGAAGGTGCTGCTCGCCGAGATCGACGGCCTGGCCGAGCGCGGGGTCGACGTGTCCCGGCTACGGATCTCCGGCGACGCGCACCTGATCATGCCGCACCACCGGGCGCTGGACCGGGTGATCGAGCGCTACCTCGGCTCGTCCCGGATCGGCACCACCGGCCGGGGCATCGGCCCCGCGTACGGCGACAAGGTCGCCCGGATCGGCATCCGGCTTCAGGACCTGCTCGACCCGGGCATCCTGCGCAAGAAGCTGGAACTCGCCCTGCGCGAGAAGAACCAGATCCTGTTCAAGGTCTACAACCGCAAGGCGATCGACCTCGAAGCCACCGTCGAGGAGTACCTGGAGTACGCGGAGCGGCTCAAGCCGTACATCGCGGAGACCCGGGCGATGCTCTGGGACGCCCTCGACCGGGGCGAGACGGTGCTGCTGGAGGGCGCCCAGGCCACCATGCTCGACATGGACCACGGCACGTACCCCTTCGTGACCTCGTCCAACCCGACCGCCGGCGGGGCCTGCGTCGGCGCCGGCATCCCGCCGACCGCGATCAGCAAGGTGATCGCGGTGAGCAAGGCGTACACCACCCGGGTCGGCGCTGGCCCGTTCCCGACGGAGCTGTTCGACGCCAACGGCGATCACCTTCGCAAGATCGGCGCGGAGTACGGCACGACCACCGGCCGGGAGCGCCGGTGCGGGTGGTTCGACGCGGTCGTCGCCCGGTACGCCTGCCGCCTCAACGGCGTCACCGACCTGGTCATCACCAAGCTGGACGTGCTCACCGGCCTGCCCAAGGTGCCGATCTGCGTCGGCTACGAGATCAACGGCAAGCGGGTCGACGACATGCCGATGAGCCAGACGGACTTCCACCACGCCACGCCCATCTACGAGGAGCTCGACGGCTGGTGGGAGGACATCACCAAGGCCCGCACGGCTGACGAGCTGCCGGAGAATGCCCGCCGCTACATCGCCCGCGTCGAGGAACTCTGCAACACGAAGGTGAGCGTCGTAGGCGTAGGCCCCGGCCGCGACGAAAACGTCCTCCTCCACCCCCTCCTCCCCTAAC
>NZ_QGKR01000101.1 GCF_003172955.1 Micromonospora acroterricola
ATCTACACGAGCCTTATCGTCGGCAGCGTCAGAGGTGTATAAGAGACAGGAGCGGACGGCACGACCGGCGCCGTCGGGCGGTGTCGACCGAACCAGGCGTTCGCCGCCGGCAGGGCCAGGAGCGTTGCTACCACAAGGTAACCGAGGCCCTGTCCGACGGAAAGCCCCGCGTTGAGCGGGATCCACCATGACGGGTACGCGTCACCGATCAGGCCCAGCAACTCCGCGGTGGCGCGCTCGTCGGCACCGAGCCGCAGCGGCGCGGCCCGTTCGCCGACGAGCACCGCCACGCTGCAACAGCCGGCGAGCAGACCGAGGCCGCAGACCACCCAGGTGGCCACCCGGACGCCGTTGCGACCAGCCGGCAGCGAGAGCGCCAGCCCGGCGAGCACCAACGCGGAGAGCGCGGCGACCACGGCCGACACCGCCGCGGACGCGCGCAGCAGGGTCACCACGTCGTCGATCTGCTGCGGGCTCGCCGAAGTGTCCCGGGCGGCGGTACGGAACGCGTCGACCGTTCGGCCGAGCACCGCCAGGTCGACGACGGTGTACGCGAGCGCGCCGACCGCCATCACCAGCAGCACCGCTGTGGCCAGCAGGACCACGGCGGGCCGGCGGGCCGCTGTCGATTCCGGGTACGACACGACGAATCCCTCCGGTAGGCGTCGGGTTGCAACCTACTCGGAGGGATCGTCGGCGTCGTGGTTATCGAACGGTCAACTCGTCGACGGCGGGGTCGGCCCGGGACGGTCGGACGGCGGCGTGTCGTCCGGTCGGTCCGCACCGGACGGGCCCGACGAGGACGGGGGCCCGGACGGCGGCGGGTAACCCGGCTGCCCCGACCCGGACGCCTGGCCCGGCGTGGACGGGTAGCCCGGCTCGCCGCTGGACGGGTAGCCCGGCTGGCCCGGGGTCTGCGGGTAGCCCGGCTGCGCGGTGGTCTGCGGGTAGCCCGGGTAGCTGGCGCCCGGGGTGGGCGGCTCCCAGCCCGCGGTGGGCTTGCGGAAGAACTCGTTGGCCTTCGGGAGCGCCAGCAGGATCAGCGCGGCGAGCAGCGCGATCAGGCTGACCACGCCGAGCAGGAGGCTGACCGGGGTGATCCAGGAGGGCAGCGCCTCGTCGAGCCGGCGCTGGATCTCCTCGCCGCTCGGCATGTCGCCACCGGTGTCCCCGCCGGTGGTGAAGCTGCCGGCCGCCCCGCTGAGCAGGGTGCCACCCACGCAGCAGACCATGATGCCGCCGATGATCCAGGTGGTGATCCGGGCACCGTTGCGGCCCTGGTTGTTGAGCAGGGCCAACACACCCAGGGCGACCGCGAGCAGCAGCAGGAGGATGCTGCTGCCGAGGCCGAAGGCGAAGAAGAAGTCCGCCACCTGGTCGGCGCCTTCGGCGGAGCTGCCCTCGTACGCGTCACGCAGCACGTCGCGGGTCTTGCCGATGGTGGAGAGGGTGAGGATCAGACTGATCACCTGGCACGCCAGGAACAGGAAGAGCAGGTAGCTGGAAATCGTCACGATGGACGGCCGCTGGCGGGCCGGCGTGCTCTGGGAATCGACCACGATTCTCCTTCCCTAGATCGCCCACACCGTATCGACAACTGGCCACCTTGGCATGCCCTGGCGACCTCGGCGCGCCCGTCGCGTCCGGCTCAGCGCTCTTCGGCAGTGGGTGGGATCGTCAGCTCAGCGGGGTCGAGCAGGTCGCCGCGGGCCACCAGCCAGCCCTCTTCGCCGTACGCCTCGAAGGAGAGCCGCGCGTCGCCGCCGGACTGGTAGTCGTGGTAGCGCATGGTCCCGGCCGCCGGCAGCCCGGTCTCGCCGATGGCGGTGTAGCGCGCCTGCCCGGTCTCGGCCCAGGTGTAGCGCCGCCCGCCGAGGTCGATGGTCGGGGCGCCCGGGGTGACGGTCGCGCCGGGCTCGGCGGTCCAGAGCACCAGTTCGAGGTCGGGGCCGCCGCCCTCCACCGACAGGCGGTGGTGGGTGCCGGAGCCGTCGTCGAGCAGGTGCTGCACCCAGCTCCAGTCCCCCTCGACGAGGCGGATCGTGCCGCTCACGGCGTACTCCCGCTCGCGGATGCGCAGGCGGTCGCCGACGGACAGACCGTGTGGGCCGCCGCGCGACGGTTCCGTCGCCCGGCCACGCGCGGGTCGCTCGCCGGGCCGGGTCGCCGCCCGCCGCCGGGCCCGCACGACGAGCACGACCACGACCACCGCGAGTACGGCCACCGCCGCCAGGTACGCCACCGACAGGTCCACCGACCACCTCCCCAGGTACGTCGGCGCAGACGGTAACAACCCCCGGCACCGGAGTGACTCGTGTCGTGACCGAAAGCTCAGCTACTGACGGCATCCACCGCGTCGCCGGGCGTGGCGGCGGCGGTGTGGACGGTCCGGTGGAAACGGATCACGCCGCGGCGAGTCGCTGGGCGGCGTACTCGCCGAGGGTGGAACGCCCCATCACGCAGCCGACGAACGTCGTGAACTCGGTCGGGTCGTCCCGCAGTGACGTCCAGGCCGCTCGGGCCGCCGTCGGGTCGATCCGCTCCAGCAGCGTGGCCGCGTACGCCCGGCCGGCGGGTGAGCCCTCGGCCAGCACCCGGTCGAGTCGCTCGCGTACCTCCTCGGGGTGGTCGTCGAGGGCGGCCTCGACCCGGTTGTACGCCTCGGTCACCGGCAGCAGCGTGCCGGCGAAGCCGACCCCGCCGAAGGCGAGCGTGTCGGCCGCGACCAACTCGTCAGCGGCGGCGTCCAGGTCCCGTTCCCACTTCTTCCCGATGCCGAACATGTCCCCATCCTTTCCCCGCCGGCGCCACCCCGACCCTGTTGATCATGAAGTTGTTGCCCCGACTCGCCGAGCCGAGAGCAACAACCTCATGATCAACGCGGGTGGCGGGGTG
>NZ_QGKR01000214.1 GCF_003172955.1 Micromonospora acroterricola
CGGCCAGGGAGTCCCCGCGTTCCTCGTCACTCATCCCGCTCACCCTCCGTCGTTCGCGTCCCGTCCGGTCCCCCGGCCTCCCCCACCGGCGCCGAATCCGCCGGCACGGCATCCGGTTCATCCGACGGCCCCGGTTCCGGGGCGGCCGCCACGACCGACTCCGGCTCCGCCGGGGTGCCGGCGTACTCGTCGACGTGCAGCTCGGTGTCGCCGTCGGCCGGGCCGGTCCAGCGCACGGTCAGCTCCTCCAGGGCCTGCTCCTGCACGAAGGCCACCAGACCCTCCCGGTACAGCTCCAGCAGCGCCAGGAACCGGGCCACCACCTCCAGGGTGGCCTCGCAGTCGGCGCAGAGCAGCGAGAACGTGGCCGTGCCCGCCCGGCGCAGCCGGGCGGCGAGGATCGCCGCGTGCTCCCGGACGCTGACCCGGACCATGTGCACGTGGGCGATGGAGACCTCCGGCACCGGCTTCGGGGTCATCGCCCTCACGGCCAGCTTCAGCAGCCGCTGCGGGCCGATGCCGAGCACCAGGTCGGGCAGCGCCTCGGCGTAGCGGGGCTCCAGGCTCACCGCCCGCGGGTAACGCCGACCGCCGACCGCCTCCAGTTCGGCGATGTGCGCCGCCGCCTCCTTGTACGCCTTGTACTGCAACAACCGGGCGAAGAGCAGGTCCCGTGCCTCCAGCAGGGCGAGGTCCGCCTCGTCCTCCACCTCGGCGGCGGGCAGCAGCCGGGCCGCCTTCAGGTCCAGCAGGGTCGCGGCGATCAGGAGGAACTCGCTGGCCTCGTCCAGGTCCCAGCTGTCGCCCATGGCCCGGATGTAGGCGATGAACTCGTCGGTGACCTTGTGCAGGGCCACCTCGGTGACGTCGAGCTTGTGCTTGCCGATCAGTTGCAGCAGCAGATCGAACGGGCCGGTGAAGTTCGCCAGCCGGACGGTGAAGCCGGAGGTCTCGGGGGCGGGCAGCACGCCGTCGACCTCGGCGGCCAGCTCGGCGGCGACCGCCGGGGCGGTGGCCTCGTGCGGCCCGGCCGGCGGGTCGAGGGGTGGCGCGGTCACCGGACGACCGTAGTGCACGAGGCGGGCACCGGGAGTTCCGGCTACCGCTCCGACTGGGCGGCGATCACCTCGCGGGCCAGCTGACGGTAGTTGCGTGCCCCGGAGGACGCCGGGTCCATCGTGGTGATCGGCGCACCGGCCACGGTGGACTCGGGGAACTTCACCGTCTTGGTGATGACCGTCTGGTAGACCTTGTCGCCGAACGCCTCCACCACCCGCTGCAGCACCTGACGGCAGTGCGTGGTGCGGCTGTCGTACATGGTGGCGAGGATGCCCTCGAGCTCCAGGTCGAAGTTGAGCCGCTCGCGCACCTTGTCGATGGTGTCCAGCAGCAGCGCCACACCGCGCAGGCTGAAGAACTCGCACTCGAGCGGGATGAGCACGCCGTGCGCGACGGTCAGCGCGTTGATCGCCAGCAGGCCGAGCGAGGGCTGGCAGTCGATCAGGATGTAGTCGTACTCCTTGCGGACCGAGCGCAGCACCCGGGCCAGGGCCATCTCCCGGGCCACCTCGTTGACGAGCTGGATCTCGGCGGCGGAGAGGTCGATGTTGGCCGGCAGCAGGTGCAGGCCCGCGACGTCGGTCTTGATCAGGACGTCCTCGGCGGCCACGTCGTCCTGCATGAGCAGGTTGTAGACGGACAGGTCGAGGTTGTGCGGGTTGACCCCCAGCCCCACCGAGAGCGCGCCCTGCGGGTCGAAGTCGACCAGCAGCACCTTGCGGCCGTACTCGGCCAGCGCCGCGCCCAGGTTGATGGTGGTGGTGGTCTTGCCGACGCCGCCCTTCTGGTTGGCCATCGCGATGATGCGCGCCGGGCCGTGCCGATCGGTGGGCATCGGCTCGGGGATCGGCTTGCGCATCGTGTAGGCCGCCGGATCAGCCGGACCCAGGTCCGCGCCGAGCGTGGCCTGCTGCTCGCGGAGCTCCGACGTCCAGGTCTCGGCACGGTCACCGTTGCCAGCCATGTCCTCGTTGCCCCCTCCCGACGACCCACCCGGCGTCGGAGCCGTCCGACGTCCTTCGCGGCGCCGCTGCGCACCCCGGTCGTGTCGCCCCAGGAGGTCCGCGCCGATGCCGACTGTACGCCACCGACCAGCAGGGGGTTCGCCACCGGCCCGGCGTGTCGGGACCGACCCCGACCGGGCTCAGCCCCGGGCGCGTGGATGGGCGGTGGCGTACACCTCGCGCAGCCGCTCGACGGTCACCAGGGTGTAGACCTGGGTGGTGGTCACCGAGGCGTGGCCGAGCAACTCCTGGACCACCCGCACGTCGGCGCCGCCGTCGAGCAGGTGGGTGGCGTAGGAGTGGCGCAGGGTGTGTGGGGAGACCGCGGCGGGACCGTCGACGGGCAACCCGGCCCGGCCGGCGGCGCGGCGCAGGATCGCCCAGGCGCCCTGCCGGGACAGCGCGCCGCCACGGGCGTTGAGGAACACCGCCGGGGTGCCCCGACCGGCGGCGGCGAGCCCGGGCCGGGCCCGGACCAGGTACGCGCGCACAGCCTCGACGGCGTACCCGCCGATCGGCACCAGCCGCACCCGGCCGCCCTTGCCGCGCAGCAGCACGGTGCCCTCGTCGGCGTCGAGGTCGTCCACGGCGGCGCCGACCGCCTCGGAGATCCGCGCGCCGGTGCCGTACAGGAATTCCAGCAGCGCCCGGTCGCGCAGCGCGAGCGGCGCGCCGTCGCCGGTCGCGGTGACCGGGCCGGCGGTCTCCAGCAGCCGGACCACGTCGTCGACGGGCAGCGCACGGGGCAGCCGGCGCGGTCACCGCGACCGGCGACGGCG
>NZ_QGKR01000030.1 GCF_003172955.1 Micromonospora acroterricola
CTCGAGCACCGCCGGCTCGGCCAGCCCGGTCAGCCGAGGGGCCATCCCGGCCAGGGTGAGCGCCGCCCGATCGAGCCGGGCCCAGTGCTTCACCGCGTTGGTGCCGCGCAGCGCGACGCGGGTGCGAACCCGACGGACCTCGGCCAGCACACCCGGGCCGACCGGCAGGCGCTCGACCGCGGCGACCAGCCGGGCCCGCGACCGGGCCGCGGCCTCGGCCGGGGCCAACGCCGGGGGCGCCGGCTGGGCGGCGAGCACACGCAGGTCGATCCAGCGCCAGGCGGCCAGCGCCACCGCACTGCCCGCGGCGCCGGCCCAGGCCGCGTCGGGCAGCCCGAGGCCGGCGTACGGGGTCAGCACCGCCGCCGCGCCGCCGAGCCCACCGGCCAACACGCTCCACCGGCGGGCGGACCGGCGTAGCCGACCCAGCCGACGGAAGTACCGCGTCCGCTCGTCTGCCACCCTGACCTCCTCGGACCGGTCGTTCAGCCGGCGGCGGTCGGGTCGCCGGTGCCCCGTTCGCGGGCCATGCTGGCCCGCAGCTCGTCCAGCCGGGCAGCGGCGGCCGGGTCGCCCGCCGGGTTCGCCGCGGCGGTCGTCCCGCCCTGCGGCACCGCCGGTCCCTGCGCCGCACCGCCGAGCTGCTCCCCGGCCATGCTGGACCGGATCTGCTCCAGGCGGGCCGAACCCGCCGAGTCGATGCTCGCCTTCTGGATCTCCAGCATCCGGCCCTCGGCCGAGTTGCCGGCCAGTTCCGCGCGCCCCATCGCGTTGGCGTACCGGCGCTCGATGCGGTCGCGCACCTCGTCGAGGGACGGGGTGGTGCCGGGCGCGGTCAGCGACGACATCGACTCCAGCGAGCGGGCCACCGTCTCCTGCATCTTGGCCTGCTCCAGCTGGCTGAGCAGCTTGGTGCGCTCGGCGAGCTTCTGCTGGAGGATCATCGAGTTGTTCTCCACCGCCCGGCGGGCCTGCGCGGCGGCGCCCAGCGCCTGGTCGTGCAGGGTCTTCAGGTCCTCGGTGGCCTGCTCGGCGGAGACCAGCTGGGTCGCCAGGGTCTGCGCGGACTGTTCGAAACGCCCGGCCTCGGCCTCGTCACCCTTGGCCCGGGCCTGGTCGGACAGCACCAGGGCCTGCCGCGCGTTGCCCTGCAACCGCTCGACCTCGGACATCTGCCGGGACAGCTTCATCTCCAGCTGACGCTGGTTGCCGATCACCGCGGCGGCCTGCTGAACCAGCGCCTGGTGCTGGCGCTGCGCGTCCTCGATGGCCTGCTGGATCTGCACCTTGGGATCGGCGTGCTCATCGATCTTGGCACCGAAGAGCGCCATCAGGTAGTTCCAGCCCTTGACGAACGGGTTCGCCATCTCCGCCGCATCCCCTCAGTAGCGTCCTCCACCGCGGCCGGGCCGGATGAACCGACCGACCGCGACCCGGCCGGTCTCCATCGTCCCAGCCGAACGCCAACACGGCATCCGTACCGGCCGGTCGACGGCGCCGGCAGCTCCTGCGGGCAACCCTACGCGGCTGTGGCCAGCTCGCCCATGGTCAACGGGAAGGACGAGCTCAGGCGGCGCAGACCACGTCCCGGTCGCGCTCGGTGGGGCGGACCCGGGTGCTGCGCAGCGTGGCCTTGAGCGGCGAATCCTGGCGGACCGAGACGGCGACCTTGCCGCCGGAGGTGACCTGGTGCACCCCCCGGTTGCTGCTCTTGCGGACGGCGGGCGCGGCGGCCGGCTCGTCCTGCAGGGGGACCAGCACCCCGGGCATCTGCTCGGCCAGCGCCACGGTGTCGCTGACCTCGCGCAGCAGCTCGGACAGGCGTGCCCCGAGCGCGTCGCAGATCGCGGCGAGCAGCTCGCTGGACGGCTCCTTGTGCCCACGCTCGATCTCGGAGAGGTAACCGAGGCTGACGTTGGCGGCGGTGGACACCTCGCGCAGGGTGCGCTGCTGTCCCTGCCGGCGCGCCCGCAGTGCGTCACCGATCACCCGGCGTAGCAGGACCATCGCACCTCCCCCTGAGGGATACCTCACACCCGACGTCACGCAGCCGGTGGCGGCGGACCGCACCGGCCCCGAGCGCCGGAGCCTTCCCGCAACCGTACCCGGTGCGGGCCCGAGCGACATCCCGCCCCGCCCGTCGGTTCGCCCGGGGGCGGCTCACCGGCGCCCGGCGCCGGCCGTGCCGGCGTCGTCCCGGGAGGCTTCGTCAGCGGCGTGGATGCGCTCGGCGAGCAGCCGCAACGCCTCGGTCACCGCCGCCGAGCGGACGTGATCGCGCCCGCCGTCCAGGTCGAGCTGGCGGACCTCGCCGCCGTTGGGCCCGGCGACCGCGACGTAGACCAGGCCCACCGGCTTGCCGTCCTGCGGCTCGGGACCGGCGACACCGGTGGTGGCCAGTCCCCAGTCCGCGTCGCAGCGCTGCCGACCGCCCTCGGCGAGCGCCGCCGCCACGTCCGGGTCGACCGGCCCCCGCTCGGCCAGCAGCTCCGCCGGTACGCCGGCCAGCTCCGACTTCAGCTCGGTGGCGTAGACCACCAGCCCGCCCTGGTAGACCCCGCTGACCCCGGCGATCTCCACGATCGACGCGGAGAGCAGCCCACCGGTGAGCGACTCCACCGTGGCCAGGGTCTCGTGTCTCTGCGCAAGGCTGTGCACCACACCCGCCGCCGGACTGCCGACCGGCGGACTGCCCACCGGTCGCTCCGTGCCCGTTTCCCGCTCCATGAACCCGTCCTTCCCCACCCGGCC
>NZ_QGKR01000029.1 GCF_003172955.1 Micromonospora acroterricola
GGAGCGGCCCCCGCCCGGGCGGGTCCGGTCCGCGGCGTGCCCCAGCACCCGCAGCGAGGCCAGCGCGGCCATCGGCACCACCACCGCGGCGGCGGCGCCCGCGACGTCCAGCGCCGCGCCGTCGAGCACGCCACCGAGCACCGCGGCAACCGCGGTGCCGGCCAACGCGGCCCGGACCGCCGGGTAGATGCCGAACAGTCGGGTCAACCCGCCCCACGGCTGCAGCAGGGCGAACCACACCAGCAGCCCGCCGGCCAGGGCCAACACGGTCAGCGGGCTGTTGACCAGCGTCTCGAAGTTCGCGGTGCTGGACCGGTGCACGGTGAACCCACCCGTGCCGTCGCCGACGGCCGAGAGGAACCGGCCCAGGCTGCCCCGCTCCGCCGCCGGGCGGCGCAGGTCCACCACGGCGAAACCGATGCCCACCGCCAGGGCGGCCATCGTGGCCCAGGCCAGCCGGCTGATCGTCAGCCACCCGCCGGCGCTGATCGCGGCCGCCACGCTCAGCCCGGCGGTCAGCGCGATCGCGCCGACCGGATCGGCGCCGAGGTACGGGCTGCCGACCACCACCACGGCGAGGCCGCCCACGGCCACCATCACCGCCGGCCGCCACGTGCGGTGCACCCGCTGCGCCAGCCAGCCCGCGCTCAGCAGCGCGCCCGCGAGGAACACCCCGAGCCCGACCGTGCCCAGCCCGGCGTACCGGCCGCCCTGCAACGCCGAGTAGCCGACCACCCCGTTGAGCTGGAGCCGCGCCCCGGTGAGCACGTCCAGCCCGACGACGAGGGCGGTGAGGCCGGCCACCGCGCCCAGCGGGCCGAGGGTGCCGGCGTACCCCGGAAGGAACCGGACCCCCGCGGTGCCGGCCGCCACCAGCAGCGCGGTGACCCCGGCGAAGATCCAGCCCGGCTGTTCGCCCCGCCACCAGGGCACCGCGTCGGCGAGCAGCGCGGCCGGCACGGTCAACGCCGCCGCCACCAGCAGCAGCTCCACCACCGCCACGACTCGCGCGGGCGCCGGCGTCGGCCCGGCCGGGCCGGCGTGCGGGCGGGCCCGACGCAGCAGCGGCAGCACCGCGAGGGCCAGCAGCACCTGCAACCCGGCGAGCAACGCGAAGAACCCGCCGGAGACGGCCCGCTGGGCGGCGGCCTCCCGGTCCGCGTCCGCCGGCGCGTTGATCGCCTCGGCCAGATCGGCCGGACGGCCACCGGTGCTGACCGCCGGCCGGCCCAGGAAGAGCCGCTCCGGCATCGGCCGGCCCAGCGCGGACAGCGCGGTCGGCGCGAGGTCGACGAGTTGCAGGTACCCGTCCCGGCCCGTGCTCGCCGAGGTGAGCCAGCCGCGCTCCCAGCCCGGCCCGTCGGCGACCGCAACGTGCAACCGGGACGGCTGGGCGGTGTCGGAGATCCCGGCGACCAGCACCAGCGACCGTGGTGGCCGGGCAGCCAGCACCCGGGCCAGTTGGGCGTCCGCCGCGCGGGCCGCCTCGGCGCGCGCCGCCGGGTCGGACCCGTCGACGGTGCCGAGGTCGACGATGCTCAGCACGCACGAACCGAGCAGCGTGCGCGGATCGGCCGGCAGCCCCGAGGCGTACCGGTCGACCCGGCCGAATGGCCGCGCGGCGGCCACCGCCGCGCCCGGACCGATCGCGACCGAGCAGCGCACCGACTCCGACAGCGACCCCGGCAGGGCCCCCCACGTCAACCGCTGCTGGTTGTACTGGACCACGCTCTCCTGGTCGGGCAGGTTCGCGCCGATGCCGTCCGGCTGCTCCACCGTCACCGCGGTCGAGGGGCAGCCACCCGCGGGCCGGCTGCCGTTCCACGCCGCGAAACTGCCCGCGCCCAGGGTCAGCCACCCGTCCACCGGGCAGGTGGGCCGGTGCGCCGATCGGACCGACAGCGAGCCGATCGACCCGTCCTGGGCCATCCGCCACAGCGTCGGCGTGCTCTGCGGGTCCACGTCCTCCCAGCGCAGGCCGGCGATCCCGGCGAGCACCACGAAGTCGGCGCTGCGCTGCGGGGCGCCCTGGGGCGGGCGGGCGGCCAGCGCCGTGACACCCAGCGCCACCACGAGCACGGTCAACAGGGCGGGGGCGAGTCGGCGCAGCATCACCGGTGTCCCGTCAACGGGTCGGGGCCGGGGGCCGCCGGCCCGGCGGAGGTCGGGGTCAGCTCGGCGTAGAGAGCCGCCAACACGGCGACGGTGTCCGCCTCGGTGGGCCACGTCGCCGCCCGCTCGGCGCCACGCCTGCCCAGCTCCGCCCGGGCGGCCGGGTCGTCGAGCAACGCGCGCACCGCCGCGTCGACCGCGTCCACGTCACCGGCGGGAACGAGCGTCGCGGCATCGCCGACCAGCTCCGGCAGGCCACCGACCGCGGTGGCCACCAGCGGCACGCCGACCCGCAGCGCCTCCTGCGCGAAGAGCTGTCGGGCCTCCCAGTCGCTGGTCACCACCGCGAGGTCCGCGCCGGCGAGCAGGTCGGCCACGTCGGTGCGGTGCCCCAGGAGGGTCACCGGCGCGCGGGCCGCGGAGGTCCGGGCAGCCAGCGGCAGATAGGCCGGCCCGCTGCCGGCGATCACCACGACCGGCGGCGGGGTACGGGTACGCCAGCGGGCCGCGGCGTCGATCAGAACGTCGTAGCGCTTCTGCGGGTGCAGCCGACCGACCGACACGATCAGCGGCTGGTCCGGGCGGACACCGAACTCGGCCCGGA
>NZ_QGKR01000028.1 GCF_003172955.1 Micromonospora acroterricola
CCCTCACCCTGGCGGCCGGGTGGGGTGAACCCGGCCGCCAGGGTGAGGGCGGCGCCGAGGGCGATCAGCCCGGAGCGGCGGCGCCTGGGAGACAGAGCCAAGGTGACCTCTTTGTGTCGAGGAGCGGTACGGAGCACAGCATCGACGCAACGCCCGTCCTCGTCTGCCGCCAGGCGGCGACGCACTTACGCCATGACACACACCCGCCACGCGTCCGCTGACGCCGCGATCCTGCCCTCTGGGTCCCTCTCGTCGCCTGTGCGGGGGCGAGATCGCGGACGGTCAGGCTGAGGGTGCGCTCAGGGTGATCAGCTTGGACAGCGCCTCCAGCTGGTCCGGGTCGGACAGGGCGGAGCCGACCGCCACGACCCGCACGCCGGCGGCGAGGAACTCGCCGGCGTTGGCCGCGTCGAGGCCGCCGGTCGCGACGAAGCGCAGTTGCGGCAGCGGGCCGGCGACGGCCCGGAACCAGGCCGGCCCGAGGGCGATCGCGGGGAACGCCTTGAGCCAGGTGAGACCGTGCCGCAACGCCTGCTGCGCCTCGGTCGGGGTGGCCACGCCGGGCAGGTGCGGCAGCCCACGCGCGGCGGCGGCGTCGGCGACCGCGAGGTCCAGCCCGGGTGCGACGGTGAACGCGGCGCCGGCGTCGGCCGCCGCGCTGACCTGTTCGACGCCGAGCACGGTGCCGGCGCCGACGATCCGGCCGCGCTCCCGACCGGCCTCGACCGTGGCGCGCAGCGCCGGCACCGCGTCGGCGGTGGCCACCGGCACCTCCACCACGTCGATGCCGAGGTCCCAGGCCTTCCGGGCGAGCCGAACGGTCTCCGCCACCGGCAGGCCGCGCAGGATCGCCATCACCCGGGCCGTGCCGAAGACGTGATCGAAGTCCACTGTGGTCATGGTCCACTCCATCCGAGGTCGCGGGAGATCCGCTGCGTGGTGGCCAGCAGCCGGGGCAGCAGGCGTTGCAGGTCGGCGAGGGTGGCCACCACCGTCGGCGCGGTCACCGACACGGCCGCGGTGACCGCGCCGTCGGCGAGCCGCACCGGGGCCGCCACACAGGTGATCAACGGCTCGAACTCGCCGTCGTCGGCGGCCCAGCCCCGGGCCGCGACGGCCGCCAGCTCCGCACGCAGCGCCGCCGGGTCGCAGATCGTGCCCGGGGTGTACGCGCGCAGCTCGGTGCGGTCGAGCAGCCCGGTCAGCCGGGGCTCCGGGCAGAACGCCAGCACCACCTTGCCCACCCCGCTGGCGTGCAGCGGCGCGGTACGGCCGATCCGGGAGTACATCCGCACCTGGCCACGGGCCTCGATCTTGTCCACGTAGATCAGCTCGTCGTCCACGAGCTGGGCCAGGTGGACGGTGTGCCCGCAGTCGCGGCCCAGGGCCGCCAGGTGCGGGTGGGCCACCGTGCGCACGTCCAGGGAGTCCAACGCCTGCTGGGCGAGGCCGATCAGCCGCAGCCCGACGGTCCAGCCGCCGTCGCGTCGGCGCGCGAAGCCGCCGGCCTCCAGGGTCTGCAACAGACGCAGGGCGGTGGACTTGTGCACGCCCAGGTCGGCGGCGACGTCGCCGAGCTGGGCCGGCTCACGGGCCAGCAGCTCCAGCACGCGCATCGCCCGGTCGACGCCCTGCGGCACGTTCAGACCTCCGCTCGGGCGCCGGTGAGGTCGAGCGGCGACCAGGCGTCTGCGGGGGCGTCGAGCAGCCGATCGAACCAGGCCCACGGTGGCACGGGGGCGTTGTCGCCGCTGCTGCCCAGCGCCTGCGCCGCCACCAGGTGGCCGAGGCGCAGCCGGCGCACCGGGTCGAGGCCGCGCAGCAGGCCGGCGAGGTAGCCGGCGGCGAACGCGTCTCCGGCGCCGACCGGCTCCACCACCGTCACGCGGGGCGCCGAAACGAAGATCGGCTCGGCGTCGCGGCTCAGGGCGGTGGCGCCCACCGCGCCGTCCTTCACCACCACCGTCTCCGGGCCCGGCAGCAGCCGCCGCACGGCCGCCGGGTCGGGCGTGCCCCAGAGGGCGTCCGCCTCGTCCTGGCCGACGAGGACCAGGTCGCTGCGATCGGCGAGGTCACGCAGCACCGGCGCGGCCCGGTCGGCCGGCCAGAGCCGCGCCCGGTGGTTGACGTCGAAGCTGACCAGCGCGCCCGGCAGCGGCCGGTCGGCCACCGCGTGCTCGACCAGCGCACGGCAGGAGGCGGAGAGCGCCGGGGTGATGCCGGACAGGTGCAGCACCCGGGCGCCGGCCAGCCGCGGATCGGCCAGCGCGCCGGGGTCCATCCGGGAGGCCGCCGAGCCGGCCCGGTAGTAGTGCACCTCGGTCGCGACCGGGCCCGGGTCCTTGGCGTACAGCCCGGTGGGGGCGGTCGGATCGACGGTCACCAGGTCGACCCGGACGCCGGCGGCGGCGACGTGCCGGACGACGGCACGGCCGAACGGGTCGTCGCCGACCCGGCTCACCCAGCTCGCACGGTGCCCGAGCCGGGCCAGGTAGCCGGCCACGTTGGACTCCGCGCCGCCGACCGAGACGGCGACCCGTTCGGCGCGGTCCAACGGCTCACCCGGCGCGGGGCAGAGCACCACCATCGTCTCCCCCACCGTGGCCACCTCCACCGGCGGGGAGCCGGCC
>NZ_QGKR01000027.1 GCF_003172955.1 Micromonospora acroterricola
GCTCCGCGGCCAACCGCGCCTCCCGCCGCCGGCTCTCCTGCGCGACCTCCCCCTGCAGCCGCCGCCAGCTCTCCCACCGGCGGGTGGAGAGCTCCCCCGTGCGCAGCGCCTCGCCGACCGCGCAGGCCGGCTCGCCGTCGTGCCCGCAGTCGGCGTACCGGCAGCCCTCGGCCAGCCCGGCGATGTCGGCGAACGCCCGGTCGAGCCCGGCCACGCCGTCCAGCAGGCCGACCGCCCGCACACCGGGCGTGTCGATCACCGCGCCGCCGCCGGGGATTGGGACCAGGGCCCGCCAGGTGGTGGTGTGCCGGCCCTTGCCGTCGACCCGCCGGATCGCCTGTGTCGGCATCATCACCGCGCCGGCCAGCGCGTTGACGAGGCTCGACTTGCCGGCGCCGGACGGCCCGAGCAGGCCGAGCGTGCGGCCCGGCGCCACCTCGGCGCGCAGCGGCTCCAGGCCCAGGCCGCGCTCGGCGCTGACCGGCAGCACCGGCACGCCGGGGGCGACCGCGGCGAGCTGCCGGGCCAGCGCCTGAGGGTCGGCCGCGAGGTCGGCCTTGGTCAGCACGACCAGCGGCCGGGCGCCGGACTCGTGGGCCAGGGAGAGCAGCCGCTCGATCCGGCCGACGTCCGGCTCCGGGTGCACCGGCTCCACCACGGCGGCGGCGTCGAGGTTGGCGGCCAGCACCTGGCCGCTGGCGTCCTTGCCGGCGGTACGGCGGATCAGCGCCGCCCGCCGGGGCAGCACCACCTCCACGGTGGTGCGGCGGTCCGGCCAGTGCGCGAGGAGCACCCAGTCCCCCGCGCAGGGCAGCGCGGAGGGGTCCCGAACGGCGGCGGCCAGCACCGCCCCACCCAGGCTGGCCCGGACCGGGCCGGCCGCGGTGAGCACGGTGCAGACCCCCCGGTCCACCCGGGCCACCCGGCCCGGGTCGTGGTCGCCGCGCCGCCCGGCGTACGCCGCCCGCTCGGCGTCCCAGCCGAGGGCGGTCAGATCGATCGTCATGGCATCCTCATCGTGTCGAAGCTGGTGATGGCGGAACACACGTGCCACGTCCGGCATGATCACCACCTCCGTCCGACGTCCCGGTGCCGCGTATGTCGCCGACGGTAGGGGGCGCGCCGACGCGCCGAAAGCGATTTCCCCGGCGACGGCGCGACGGTGGACCGCTAGGGTCGACGGGTGACCACCGATCCGCTGCTGCTGATGGGCGAGGTGGACGACGCCACCAGTCGACTGCTGCGTACCGCGGCCTCCATGGACGCCGCTGACCTGGCGTGCGCGTCGCTCCTGCCGGGCTGGACGCGCGGCCACGTGCTGGCGCACCTGGCGCGTAATGCCGACGGCTTCGTCAACCTGCTCACCGCGGCCCGCACGGGCGAGCCGCTACCCATGTACGCCTCGCCAGCCGCCCGGACAGCGGACATCGAGGCCGGCGCGGGCCGCCCGCCCGCCGAACACCTGGACGACCTGCGGCGCTCCGCCGACCGGTTCTCCGAGGCCGTCGCCGCCATGCCGGTCGAGGCGTGGGCCGCGACGGTGGAGACCCGCCGGGGCCCATGGCCGGCGGCGCTGCTCGTCTGGGGCCGGCTGCGCGAGATCGAGGTGCACCACCTCGACCTGGCCGCCGCCTACGGGCCCGCCGACTGGTCGGAGGCGTTCGCCCACCGACTGCTGCACGAGGTGGCCGCCCACCACGCCGACCGGCCGGCGCCGCCGTCGATGGTGCTGCGCTTCGACGGCAGCCGGCACGAGCTGGTGATCGGTGACGGGACGGCCGCACCGGTCATCGCCGGCCCGGCCCCCGCTCTCGCCGCCTGGCTGATCGGCCGTGACGGCGGCGGCGCGCTCGCCGTCACACCCGACGGCCCCCTGCCTACTCCACCGGAATGGATATAGACACCTGATGACATACAGCGGAGACGTCACCGCCGACGGCGGGCCGGCGGTGCGGGAGCTGAAGGGCCTCACCATCAGCAAGCTGTCGGTGGGCCCGATGGACAACAACGCCTACCTGCTGCGCTGCACGGCCAGCGGCGAGCAGGTGCTGATCGACGCCGCCAACGAGGCGCCCCGGCTGCTCGACCTGATCGGCGACGGCGGCCTGGCCGCCGTGGTGACCACCCACCAGCACATGGACCACTGGGTCGCGCTGGAGGAGGTGGTGGCCAAGACCGGCGCCCGTCCGCTGGTGCACGCCGACGACGCGGCCGGGCTGCCGATCGAGGCGGAGCGGCTCGCCGACGGCGACACCGTGCCGGTCGGCGACTGCGCGCTGGAGGTCATCCACATCAAGGGGCACACCCCGGGCTCGATCGCGCTGCTCTACCGCGACCCGACCGGCACCCCGCACCTGTTCACCGGCGACAGCCTCTTTCCCGGCGGGGTGGGCAACACCGACAAGGACCCGGAGCGCTTCGCCGCGCTGATCGACGACGTCGAGCGGAAGCTGTTCGACCGGCTGCCGGACGAGACCTGGTTCTACCCGGGGCACGGCAAGGACAGCACCCTCGGCACGGAACGCCCCGCCCTGCCGCAGTGGCGCGCCCGGGGCTGGTGAGCCGAGCGGGGCCGGCCCCCCGGCCGGCCCC
>NZ_QGKR01000312.1 GCF_003172955.1 Micromonospora acroterricola
GGTTAGGGGTTAGGGGGTTTGGGTGGATTCGCGGAGTTCCAGGCGGTAGGGGGCGGAGAGTTCGCGGGCCGCGGCCGTGGGATCGCCGTCGAGGCGTTCGGCGAGCAGTTCGACGGCCAGCCTCGCGATCTGCGCCTTGTCCGGGGCGACCGTCGTCAGCGTGGGGATCGAGAACCGGCCGTCCTCGATGTCGTCGAAGCCGACCACCGCCACGTCCTCGGGCACCCGCAGGCCGGCCTCGTGCAGGGCGCGCAGGGCACCCAGGGCGAGCGTGTCGTTGAAGCAGAAGACGGCGTCGGGGCGTACTCCCGAGGTGAGCAGGCCGCGCATGGCGGCCGCGCCGTCGGCGCGGTGCCATGCGGACGCGGACGCCACGAGGGCCTCGTCGTAGTCCAGACCGGCGGCGCGCAGCGCGTCGGCGTAGCCGGTCAGGCGCAGTCGGGCGCTGGCGCCCTCAGGGGTGCGCTGCGAGCCGATGGCCGCGATCCGGCGCCGGCCGAGCCCGATCAGGTGGCTGGTGATCTCCCGCGCGGCACCCACGTTGTCGATCACCACGTGATCCGCCGGACCGTGGTCGACACGCTCGCCGAGCAGCACCATCGGTCTGTTGTCCAGGCCGGCCAGGTCCTCCGCGGTCAGCGCCAGCGGGCTGAAGATCAGCCCGTCGATCAGGTGGTCGGTGATGCCGGAGGCGACCACCCGTTCCTGCTCGCGCCCGCCGCCGGTCTGGTCGATCAGCACCGTCCAGCCGAAGTCGGCGGCCGCGGTGACCACGTGACGGGCCAGCTCGGCGAAGTACGGGATGTCCAGCTCCGGGACCGCCAGCGCGATCACGCCGGTGCGCCCCTTGCGCAGGTGGCGGGCGGAGAGGTTGGGCCGGTAGTTCAGCTCGGCGATCGCCTCCTCGACCCGGGCCCGGGTGTCCGGTCGGACGTGCACGTAGCCGTTCACCACGTTGGAGACGGTCTTCACCGACACCCCGGCCCGTTCGGCCACATCCTTGAGCCTGTGTCGCACGCTGCAACCTCCCCGATGTAACACTCCGCACCCTACCGCGTCACCAGCCCTTTACAACGTTGCCTACAACGTTGTAGAAATCAGGGAGGCCGGGTGGGTGGTGACTGCGATCACCCGGCACCGGCAATGAGGAAAGGTGGCACCCCTTGCGGACCGCGCAGCTGACGATCGACCCAGCCTTCGCGATCGGCCCGGCCGACCGGCGTCTCTTCGGCTCCTTCGTCGAGCACATGGGCCGGTGCGTCTACGGCGGGATCTACGAGCCCGGCCACCCCAGCGCCGACTCCCGTGGGCTCCGTGGCGACGTGCTGGAGCTGACCCGGGAGCTGGGTGTCTCGGTGGTCCGCTACCCGGGCGGCAACTTCGTCTCCGGCTACCGCTGGGAGGACGGGGTGGGTCCGGTCGGCGACCGGCCGCGCCGGCTCGACCTGGCCTGGAAGACGATCGAGACCAACGCGTTCGGGCTGGACGAGTTCATGACCTGGGCCGCCGAGGCCGGTGTCGAGCCGATGATGGCCGTCAACCTCGGCACGCGGGGCGTCCAGGAGGCGCTGGACCTGCTGGAGTACGCCAACCACCCGGGCGGCACGCAGCTGTCCGACCTCCGGCGCAAGCACGGCGCGGAGGACCCGTACGGGGTGCGGCTGTGGTGCCTCGGCAACGAGATGGACGGCCCGTGGCAGGTCGGCCACAAGACCGCCGACGAGTACGGCCGGCTGGCCGCCGAGGCCGCCCGCGCGATGAAGATGATCGACCCGTCGATCAGCCTGATCGCCTGCGGCAGCTCCAACCGGCGGATGCCCACGTTCGCCTCCTGGGAGGCGACGGTGCTGGAGCACACCTACGAGCACGTCGACTACATCTCGGCGCACACCTACTACGACCCGTCCGACGGCGACCGGGCCAGCATCCTCGCCTCGGCCGTCGACATGGACAACTTCATCACCGAGGTGGTCGCGACCGCCGACCACGTGGCCGCCAAGCAGCGGCACAAGCGCAAGCTGAAGATCTCCTTCGACGAGTGGAACGTCTGGTACGAGTCCCGCCTCAAGGCCGACCTGGACCGGCGCGGCTGGGTCGAGGCCCCGGCGCTGATCGAGGACGACTTCACGGCGGTCGACGCCGTCGTCGTCGGCGACCTGCTGATCACCCTGCTCCGCCACGCCGACCGGGTCGGGGTGGCCGCCCAGGCCCAGCTGGCGAACGTGATCGCGCCGATCCGGACCCGCAACGGCGGCCCGGCCTGGCGGCAGAGCATCTTCCACCCGTTCGCGCTGACCGCCCGTTACGCCCGCGGCACCGTGCTGCGCACCGAGCCGGTGTCGCCGCGCTACGACACGAAGAAGTACGGGGACGTGCCGGTGCTCGACACGGTCGCCGTGCACGACGAGGAGACCGGCGAGCTGACCGTCTTCGCGGTCAACCGCGGCGAGGAGGATCTCCCGCTGGAGATCGACCTGCGCGGCCTGCCGGGCATGTCCGGTCTGTCCTTCCTGAGCCTCGCTGCCGGGTCTGACCCGTCGGCGATGAACACCGAGGCCGAGCCCGACCGGGTGACGCCCCGGGAAATGCC
>NZ_QGKR01000026.1 GCF_003172955.1 Micromonospora acroterricola
ACCCTACGCCCATGAGCAGGTACCGAGATCCGGCCCCGCGCGGCGATGTCTTCCCGTCCGAGGAGGAGCTGGACTCGACGGCACTGCCGGTCGGGTCCAGCTCCTCCTCGGACGGGAAGACATCGCCGCGCGGGGCCGGATCTCGGTAGCTGCTCATGGGCGTAGGGTTCCCCGACGATGGCGAGAACAACCGTGCCCGATCGTCCGGTGTCCGTGGCTCCCGGTCTGGCGGAGGATGCTGGGACCGACGCCACGGTCATGAACGGGGGTCCGAGCGTGGAACTGCGCCGGAGTCGGGGCGCCCTGGTGCTCGCCCTGGTCTGCGTACTCGGTGGGGTGGTGTTGCTGGCGTTGCCCCGCGACGACGCCCTGCTGCGGACGATCATCGCGGTGGGAGCCGTCGCGCTCGGCGTCGTGGCGCTGGTCAGCGCGTTGCGGCCGTTCCGGTTCGGGATCGGCGCGGACGGCCTCACCATCCGGCGACCGGGCCTGCGCCGGTCCATCCCGTGGGCCGAGGTCGACACGCTGGTCCTCGACGAGCCACCCCGGCGGGACGGCCGTCCGGTGCCACCGCGACTGCTGCTGGTGCCCGTGCCGAGTGTGACGCCCGGGCCGCGAGTGACCGCCCGCCATCCCGTCGACGGCCGGCCCGCCGTCGAGCTGCTCGTCCTCGACCAGGTCCGGGAGCAGCCGGAGCAGGTGTCCGCCGCGCTCGCCCGCTACGCCGGGGACCGTTTCGTGGACCTGCCCGCGCTGCGGCGCGCCGCCTTCGCCGACCCGGACCTCCCCACCGGCCTGCGCGGCTACCGGATGGACCAGGTCGACCAGTTGATCCGCCTGGGCCAGGACGCCCTGGTGTCCGGGGACGCGCAGGCCCGACAGGCGGCCCGAGCGGAGATCGAACGCGCCTGCGCCGCGGGCCTGCTGGTCGCCCAGCGGGGCTACGGCGGGCTCCAGACCGAGGCGGCGCTGAACGCCCTCGTCGCCGCGTTGGCCGACCAACCGTCCACCGATCGGGAGACCACCTCATGAGCGCACCGGGACAGGGCGTCCTGTCGGCCGCCGCGGCCGACGTGCCCCGCCGCAACTGGGCCGGCAACGTGCGCTACGCCGCACGGGCGTTCCACCGGCCCACCTCCATCGACGAGCTGCGCCGGCTGGTCGCCGGCAGCCCCCGGATCCGGGCGGTGGGCACCGGGCACTCCTTCAACCGGTTCGGCGACACCACCGGCGACCTGGTCACCCTGGCCGGGCTGCCCCCGGCGATCGACGTGGACGCCGAGCGCGGGCGGGTCACCGTCACCGGCGCGCTGCGTTACGGCGATGTCGCCCATCGGCTGCACACCCAGGGGTACGCGCTGGCCAACCTCGCCTCCCTGCCGCACATCTCGGTGGCCGGGGCGGTGGCCACCGCCACCCACGGCTCCGGTCAGACCCATGGCAACCTGGCCACCTCGGTCGCCGCCCTGGAGCTGGTCACCGCCGACGGCGACCTGCTGCGGGTCGACCGCGACACCGACGGCGACACCTTCGCCGGCATGGTGGTCGGGCTCGGCGCGCTCGGCCTGGTCACCCGGGTCACCCTCGACCTGGTGCCGGCCTTCGAGGTGCGCCAGTACGTGCGGCTCGACCTGCCCCGGGAGGCGCTCGACGAGGCGCTCGGCTCGGCGTACAGCGTGAGCGTGTTCGCCGACTGGCGCACGCCGCGACTGCGCGAGGTGTGGCGCAAGCAGCGGGTGGAGCAGCCGCCGCCCCCGGCGGACTGGCTCGGCACCACCGCCGCCGACCAGCCACGGCATCCGGTGCTCGGAATGCCGGCGGAGAACGCCACACCGCAGCTCGGCGTGCCCGGTCCGTGGCACGAGCGGCTGCCGCACTTCAAGCTCGGTTTCACCCCGAGCAGCGGCGACGAGCTCCAGTCCGAGTACCACCTGCCACGCGCGGCGGCGGCCGAGGCGCTCGCCGCCCTGGACGACGTGGCGCACCTGATCGCCCCGGTACTGCAGGTGTGCGAGCTGCGCACGGTGGCGGCGGACGAGCTGTGGCTCAGCCCCAACCACCGCCGGGACAGCTTCGTGGTGCACTTCACCTGGATCGACGACCCCGCCTCGGTGCTGCCGGTGGTGGCCGCGGTCGAGGAGCGGCTGGCGCCGTTCGCGCCGCGTCCGCACTGGGGCAAGGTCTTCGTCACCGACCCGGCCGAGCTGGCCGCCCGCTACCCCCGGTACGCCGACTTCGCCGCTCTGCTCACCCGCCTGGACCCGACCGGCACGTTCCGCACAGACCAACTGGACCACCACTTCCCCCGCTGACCCGCGCCCCGTCAGCTTTGATCATGGAGTTGGCGGCGCTCTCGGCGACGTGTCGCGCCGCCAACCTCATCATCAACCGCGGACGGTCGGGTGGCGTTTCATAGCGCGGTGGCATGGGGTGGGTGGGATTGGTGGTGTTCGGCCACGTCGGCGGACGATGACTGACGTCGATGGATTCCCTCGGCCGGTCCCCGTCCCGGGACCGTCGGCTCCTTCCT
>NZ_QGKR01000064.1 GCF_003172955.1 Micromonospora acroterricola
GGCACGGGCAGCGCCGGCGCGGCGACCGGGGCGAGCCGGGCGTCGGTGGCGCCCAGCGCGGCAGCCCGGCGCACCAGATCCGAGGAGGCGGCGAGGGCCACCCGGGCACCCCGGGCCACCACCCGCTCGGCGAGCCGGGACATCCCGCCGCGCAGCCCGTCGGCGAGCACCGCGTTGTGCCACGTGACGACCAGCGGGACGGCAGGACGGGCCAGCACGGCGACCAGCCCCGCACGCAGGCCGTGCGCGTGCACCACGTCGACCCGGGCGGCGGCGAGCACCCGCCGCAGGGCGAGCACGGCGCGAGCGTCCGCCGGGGTCGGGCTGGCCGGGATCTCCACCGGCTGGAAGCGCGCGCCGACCCCAACGAAGTCGAACTGCTCCTGCGTCGCCGCCGGACCGCAGACCAGGACGCTGGCGCCCCCCGCGACGAGCCCGCGCGCCACCGAGCGAACATGTTGGCCGACCCCGCCGGTGCTGGAGGCGAGCAACAGCGCGACACTGCCCGACCAGCCGGCGGGCAGGCTGGGCTGGACCGGCTCACTCCTCGCGCTCACCGAGACACCGCCTCCTTCCCGTCGTCCTGCTCCGGCGGGACCGCGCCCGGCGCCGGCGTGCCGGCCCCGTCCCGCGATCCCCGCCGGCCCGCCCGGCCCAGGCGCCGCAGCACCCCGGCGAGCAGTGGCCGTACGTCCCGCCGGTCGACGAACCAGACCACGGCGAGGAACACGACCCCGACCAGAACCCCGGACAGCATGCCCTGACCGAGTGCCGCCGCCATCGTCGGGGTGCCGTCACCCGGCGTGTCGAGCCACCGGCTGAGGCCCAGCCCTGCGAGCGCGGCGAGCACTCCGGCCAGCGCGCCGGCGCCCCCGGCTCGGGCGGCGCCGGCCAACGCCGGACGGCCGGCGCTGCGCAGCACCGCCCCGACCAGCAGCGCACCGAGCACCACCATGCCCACCGAGTTGGCGGACGTCACCGCGAGCACCCGGTCCCGCAGCGGCAGCAGCGCCCCGAACAGCAGGACGGCGCCGGGAACCACCAGCCAGCCGACCGCCGTGGCGACGGTCGCCGCCCGGGTCTCCCCCCGGGCGTAGAGCGCCCGGGTGAGCACCGCGAACAGGCCGTAGCCGAGCAGGCCCGGGGCGAACCCGATGATCGCGGCGGTGGCGGTCGACGCGGTGGACGCGTCGTTGAAGAAGAACTGCCCGACCGGGCCCGCGGTGCCGACCAACGCGGCCGCGCCGAGACAGCTGAACAGCAGCACGCCGCGCACCGCCGGGGCGAGTGTCCCCCGGTAGGTGTCCTCGTCCCCGGCGGCCCGGGCCGCGGCCAGCGTCGGATAGGCGGCGATGGCCAGCGGCACCGCCAGCACCGCCCACGGCAGCAGGTAGACGGTCTGCGCCAGGTTGTACACGCCGGGGTTGGTCTGCGCGCCGTAGGTGATCTGGTGGAGGCTGACGACCAGCGCGATCTGCTGCGCGGTGACGGTGACCGCACCCGCCACGGCCAGCCCGCCGACGCGGGCCCGCGCGTCCGCCGGGAACCCGAACCCGGGCCGCAGCCCGAGGCGCAGCCGCCGGACCGGGATCAGCAGCGACAGCGACAGCATCACCACGCCGAGGGTGGTGCCGGCCGAGAGCAGCAGCTCACCGCCGGGGCTCACGCCGCCGACCGTGGCGAGCCGGCCCTGGGTCGCGGTGAACCCCAGGTAGACGACGATGACGGTGAGGCTGGACAGCAGCGGGGCGAGCACCGGCCAGGCGAACCGGCGGTGCGCCTGGAGCACGCCGGTGAGCACGATGCCGATGCCGTACAGCGGCAGTTGCGGCGCGAAGACCCGCAGCATCCGGGTCCCGCTCTGCTGCTGCGCGGCGGTCAGCCCGTCGCCGAGGAGCCCGACCACCGGGCCCGCGGCGACCACCACGAGCAGCGCGAGCGGCACCAGCAGCGCCAACGTCCAGGTCAGCAGCGCGCCGGTCGTCCGGGCCACCGCCGTCCGGTCGCCCGCCGCGACGGCGCCGGCCAGCAGCGGTACGACCAGACTGGCCAGCGCTCCCCCGGCGACGATCTCGAAGATGACGTTCGGCACCGCGTTGGCCACGACGTAGGCGCCGCCGAGGTCGGTGGGCGCCAGGCTCCAGGTGAACACGGCGGTACGGCCGAAGCCGGCGAGCCGGCTGAGCACGGTGAGGACGGCGATGAGCGCGGCTGCCCCGGCCAGCCGGCCGGCGCCGGCGAGGGGTGCCGGTCTGGTCACGTCAGTCGGCGCGCCGGCCCAGTGCGTCGAGCTCCCGCAGCCCCGGGGTCCGCTGGATAACGGAGGTGAAGCTGACCTTCTCGCTGGCGGCGGTCAGGCCGGCGAGCACGGCGAGCACCCCGGCGCGGCCGAGCGGGCCGGTCCGGGCGGCGAGCGCGACGCCGAGCACCGCGCCGAGGGCGTTCGCGCCGCTGTCGCCGAGCATCACCTCCTCGGCCAGGTCGTCGCGGAGCAGGCCGGCGGCGCGAACGCCCTCGGCGCGGTGCTC
>NZ_QGKR01000204.1 GCF_003172955.1 Micromonospora acroterricola
CGGCGAGCAGCCGTTGGCCCGCGCGATGGCCGCGACCATCGCGCGGGCCAACGGCTGGGGGAACCTGACGCCCCGGGGCTCGACGCGCACCAGGCCCGCGACCTCCGCCGGGGCGAGCGCCTCCACCGCGGTGCCGGCGGCGGCCGCCGCCCGGACCAGGGTGGCCGTCCCGCCGTCCTCGTCGAGCGCGGCGAGCAGCAGCATCCGGCGGGTGTCCGGGGGCAACCGGTCCAGCCGGGCCCGGTAGGCGCGGCCCAGCGCGCCGTCGGCCGGCGGCGTGGTGGGCAGTGGCTCCTCCCCCCGCCCCTGCCCGGGGCTCAGCACCTCGGCGACGTCCACCAGCGCCTGCGGGTTGCCGCCGCAGATCGCGGCGAGCGCGGCCGCGACCGGCGCGGCCGGCCGCTCGGGCAGCCGGTCGGTGAGAACGGCGACGCTCTCCCCCTCGTTTAGCGGCCGGAGCCGGAGCGCTGGTATCCCGTCGACCGTGGTGGTGACGTCCGCGGTGAGCAGGACGGCGATCGGCAGGTGCCGCAGCCGGCGGGCGACGAAGGCCAGCACCTGCGCGGTCTGCCGGTCCCCGCGGTCCACGTCGTCCATGGTGGCGAGCAGCGGGCGGTCCCGGGCGGCGGCGGCGAGCAGCCCCAGCACGGCCATCGACAGCGCCAGTTGGCGGTCGGCCGGGCAACCGTCGCCGTCCAGCGCGCGCCGCAACAGGTGCCGCTGGTGCGACGGCAGGGCGGTGGCACGGTCGAGCACCGGATCGAGCAGGCGTTGCAGGCCGGCGTAGGGCAGTGCGGCCTCCTCCACCAGCCCGGCCCCGGCGAGCACGGCGCACCCTTCGGCGTACCGGTGGGCGTGCGCGACCAGCGCGGACCGGCCCGATCCGGGCTCGCCGTGCACCAGCAGGGCACCGCCGCCGCCGGTCACGCCGTCGAGCAGGCTCCGGACAGCCCGGCACTCGTCGTCCCGGCCGCGCAGCACGGTTATTTGCACTGGTGATGCATTAACCATGCATTCAGTGTCACCTATCGGTAACCGGATGGAAAGAGGTGGGCGCTAGCGCGCCGGACCCGCGTCCGCCGGCTGCGCCAGCAGGGCGCCCACCGTGCGCGTCATCACCGCGCGGGCCTGGTCCACGCCCAGCCCCAGGCCGTCGCGCAGCATCGACCAGGCCGGCCACATGCTCGCCGCGACCAGCGCGTTGAGCAGCTGCTCCCGCCCCGGCCCGGCCTGCGCCAGCTCGGCGGCGAAGAGCTGCTCGACCTCGTCCCGGACCCGGTCGATGTGCTTGAGGCGGTTGCGGTGCAACTGGTCGGAGACCGGCTCCCGCATCTGGGCGGCCCGCGCCGACGGCGCGATGAGCTGGAGCAGCCGGGCCCGCTGCCGGCAGTACGCGTCGATCCGCTTCGCCAGCGGCAGCCCCGCGGAGATCGGCCGGTAGGCGGCGTCCTGCTGGCGGAGCACCTCCGCCCCGCTCGCCTCGAAGAGTGTCTCCATGTCCTTGAAGTTGGTCCAGAGCGTCCGCAGCGAGATGCCCGCCCGCTCGGCGATGCGCTCCCCGGTCGGCCGGAGGTCACCCTCGGAGATGAGCGCGAGGTGCGCCTCGACGATGGCCACGCGGGTGCGCTCGGCCCGGGCGGTCCGCCCGTCGACCCGGCCCGCGACCTCGACCCCGTCCATCCGCCCTCGCCTCTTCACCGCCATGACGTCCCCCGACGCGCCGAGTCTAGACACGCGGTGATCAGCGCCATCCGGGCGACCATGGGCGTCATCCGGCCCGGCCGGTCAGCGTGACGCCACCGTCGCAGACGATGGTCTGCCCGGTGATCCAGGCGGCGTCGGCGGATGCCAGGAAGGCGACCGCGCCGGCCACGTCCTGCGGCAGGCCGAGCCGGCCGAGCGGGTACCGCGCCGCCACCTCGTCCTCCCGGCCCTCGTAGAGCGCGGCGGCGAAGCGGGTCTTCACCACGCCGGGGGCGACCGCGTTGACCCGGACCGTCGGCCCCAGCTCCACGGCGAGGCTGGCCGTGAGGTGGTTGAGAGCGGCCTTGCTCACCCCGTAGAAGGCGATGCCGGGTGACGGGCCGAGGCCGGCGACCGACGAGACGTTGACCACGCAGCCACCCCGCTCGGCCATACCGGCGGCGCAGACCTCCTGCACCCAGCCGAGCGCGGCCACCAGGTTGACGTCGAGGATCTTGCGGGCCGCGGCCAGGTCCAACCCGACCAGCGGGCCGTGCACCGGGTTGATGCCGGTGTTGTTGACCAGGAGGTCCACCGGCCCGAACGCGGCGCTCACCTCGCGTACCGCGGCGGCGCGGTGGGCGGCGTCGTCGGCCCGCCCGGGCACGGCCAGGGCGTACGCCGGCCCGCCGAGGGCCGCGACCGCGTCGGCCAGGGCCTCCGGTCGTCGGGCGGTCAGCCCCACCCGGGCGCCCTCGGCCACCAGCCGTTGGGCGATGGCCAGCCCGATCCCCCGGCTGGCACCGGTGACGATGGCGACCCGACCCGAAAGTCGACCTGAATCTGCATCCACGGTGCAGATACTAGGAGCAGCGATCGGTGTCGGTCAACGTCATGAGGGACCCGTCGGCCTGCGAGCAGGCCTTCCCTGGCCGCTGGTCAACGATCGCCGATCAGATTCGGTCGCGGCAGCGGGCAGCCGTACGACCGGACGCGGTCCCGGCGGTGTGCCGTGACCACGCCCGGTCGACTGCCGGGAGTGCGGGTCGTCAGGAGACCGTCGGCACCCCGTTCGCCGGCGGGGCCACCGGCGTGGCGGTGTACTCCTTGACCGGCCCGTCCGCCTCGTCGGTCTCGTATGCGGGCCCGAAGTAGCTCTGCACTCCACCGCTCACCCGGCTCAGCCGCTGCCCGCCGTAGCCGGAGTGGTCGTTGGCGGAGAAGCGCAGCGGCACCAGCCCAGGGCCCTGGAAGCCGCCCTTCTGCACGGCCTCGAGCACCTTCTCCCGGGTGAGGTCCTTGCCCGCGCCGAGCAGCGCCTGCACGAACAGGTACCCGACCGACATGCCGTAGACGGTGTTGCCGTCGAACGGCGCGTCCCCGTTGTGGGACTTGTTGATTCGCGTGAAGAGCTGGATCCACGGGTTCGCGGTGTCGTTCTGCATCGGCAGGTAGTTGGTGCCGACCATGCCCTCCAGCAGCGGGGCGTTGGCGCCGAGCTGCTTGGCGAGCGTCGGGTGGTCGGCGCCGACGTTGGAGACCAGCCACTGTGGCTTGAAGCCCAGCCGTGCGGCGGTGCCGATGGAGAGCGCGGTGAAGCCGGGCACCGTGGCGAGCACGACGACCTGGCAACCCGCCGCCTTGAACGCGCCGATCTGTGGCGCCACGTTGGTGTTGCTCGTGACGTACGTCTGCTTGACCGCCACGGCCGAGGCGCCGAGCACCTTCTCCACGCCGGCCAGGCTGTCCCGGCCGAAGTCGTCGTCCTGACCGAGGAAGCAGAGCTTCTGGCCGGCCAGGTCCGCCTTGGCGTAGTTGGCGAGGATCTTGCCCTCGACCGTGTAGTCCGGGTTGAACCCGAACGTGCCGGGATACTTGTCCGGCTGGTCCCAGCTGCGGCTGCCCGAGGCGACGAAGAGGTCGGGCACCCGGTTGCTCTTGAGGAAGTCGAGCACACCCGTGTGCGTCGGCGTGCCGAGGCCGTTGAGGATGGCGAAGACCTTGTCCTGCAGCACGAGCTGCCGAACCACCTGCTGGGTGTTCGCCGGGTTGTAACCGTCGTCCATGATCTTGTAGGTGATCTTCCGGCCGTGCACGCCGCCGTTGGCGTTGACGTAGTCGAAGTACGCCTTCGTCGCCGGGGCGATCTTGGAGTAGCCGGCCGAGGCCGGCCCGGTCAGCGGCATGTGGGTGCCGACGACGATCTCGGTGTCGGTGACGCCCGGCACCGATCCCCCGCCGGGGCCGGAACCGTCGTCGCCGCTGCAAGCGGCGGCGGTGATCAGCAGGGCGATGGTGCTGGCGATCGCGAGACCGCGTCGTGCCGTACGGTGCATGGGAAACACCGACCTTTCTCGGTCCGGTTCTCAATCGAACTTCTGTGGTGGTGGGGCGCCCGGCCGGAGGCCGGACAGGGAACAGCTCAGGAGCGCCGGGCCGGCCACCGGGCCAGCAGTGCCCGGCCGAGGCGCGACAGCAGGCCCTGCACGCCGCCAGGTGCGGCGATCATGACGACGACCAGCGTGATTCCGAAGATCGCCAGCGGGAGGTTGCCCTCCAGCCGCTGCGCCACCGCGGGCGAGAGGGTGAGCAGCTCGGTCACGGAGTGGGTGAGGTCGGGCAGGGCCACCAGCAGGACGGCCCCCCACAGGGCACCGGCGAGGCGACCCAGGCCGCCGATCACCACGGCCATCAACAGGAAGAGCGACAGCGTCAGCGAGAACGCCCCGGGCGAGACGCTCTGCGCGAGGACCGCGAGCAGCGCGCCGCCCAGGCCGGCGGTGGCGGCGCTGACCACGAACGCGAGGACCTGGGTGCGGGCCACGTGGATGCCGGCGAGGCGGGCCGCCACCTCGTCGTCGCGAACCGCCCGGAAGGTGCGCCCGTACCGGCTGCGGATCAGGTTGGCCAGCAGCAGCAGGGCGAGCAGGGTGGCCGCGCCGGCCAGCCACAGCTGCCACCGCTCGTAGGGGAAGTACGGGCCGAGCGACGCCGGCGGCGGCTCCACCGGCACCGACAGCCCCTGCTCGCCGTTGAAGACGCCGTCGAAGGTGACGGCCAGGGCCGGCACGACGACGGCCACGGCGAGGGTCACCCCCGCCAGGTAGGGACCGCGCAGCCGCGCCGCGGCGACGCCGACCACCGCGCCGACCGCGACCGTGCTGACGATCGCCGCGCCCAACGAGACCGGGAGCAGCCAACCGCCGGTCATCCCCCGGTCGGCGAAGGCGTTCTGGCAGAAGGCCACGGTGTACGCGCCCGTCGCCATCAACGCGCCGTGCCCCAGCGAGAGCTGCCCGTTGAGCCCGGTGAGGACGGTCAGTCCGGCGGTGGCGCAGAGGTAGGCGGCCACGGTGGCGAGCTGGAAGTTGCGGAACGGCTCGACGGCGTAGCTGACCGCGACCAGCACCAGCGCGGCCGCGAGCGCGAAGGCGAGGTGGCGCAGCAGGGTCGAGCCGCGCCGCCGGTCGACCGGGCGCTCACCGGCGCCGGCCGGCCGCTGCTTCGGCGGCACCGCCGCCTGGGTGGCGCTCACACCCGCCTCGCCACGACCGGGGCGAACAGCCCACCGGGTCGGACCAGCAGCACCGCCAGCAGCAGGACCAGCACCGCCAGGGGGGTGAGGTCACTGCCGGCGTAACCGCTGACGTAGGAGAGCAACAGGCCCACCACGAGACCACCGACCACCGCCCCTGGTGGACTGTCCAGACCTCCGACCACCGCCGCGGTGAACGCCGAGACGAAGACCAGATCCATGGCGTGCGGGTGCAGGCCCAGTTCGGTGGGGATGACCAGCATGGCGGCCAGCGCGCCCACGCCCGAGGCGAGCGCCCAGCCGAGCGTCAGCATGCCCCCGACGTTGACCCCGAGCAGGCGGGACACCTCGGGGGCGAACGCCGCCGCGCGCATCCGCAACCCCACCGGCGTCCGCGAGAACATCCAGGCCAACCCGACGACGACCACCCCGATCGCCGCGAAGACGAACAGGTCGTACGGGGAGAGCACGGCGATCCCGCCGACGGTGAGGGCGGACCGGCTGAACGGCGCCTCGGCGGGCCGGAACTCACTGCCGTACAGCATGCCCAGGACGGCCTGGATCAGCAGCACCAGCCCGAGCGCGACGATCACCGGGTTGAGCGGGGACGTGTGGTCGACGAAACGCATCACGGCGCGGTCCACCAGCGCGCCGAGCAGCAGCCCGGCGACGATCGCCACCACGAAGCCCAGCCAGTACGAGCCGGTCTCCGCGGCCACGGTGTAGGCGACGTACGCGGCGGCCACGGCCATCGCCCCCTGGGCGAAGTTGACGACACGCGCCGCCCGCCAGATGAGCACCAGGGCCAAGGCGAACGCGGCGTACACCGCGCCCCGGGACAGGCCGTCGATGGTGAGGAAGACGAAGCGGTCCAACAGTCCTCCCTCCGGGGAGACGGGGTGATGGTCAGAAACCGAGGTACGCGTGTCGCAGGTCGGCGTCGTCACGCAACTGGGTGGCCGGTGCGGCGATCACCACCCGGCCCAGGGCCATCACCACGCCCTGGTCGGCGACGGCGAGGGCACTGCGCACGTTCTGCTCGACCAGCAGCACGGTCAGGCCGGTACGGTCCCGCAGCTGACGGAGCAGGGCCATGGTCCGGGCGACCACCCGCGGCGCCAGGCCGAGCGAAGGTTCGTCGAGCAGCAGCAGGCGGGGCCGGCCGACCAGCGCCCGGCCGAGCGCCAGCATCTGCCGTTCACCGCCGGAGAGCTGGTGGCCCAGGTGCCGACGACGCCGGGCCAGCGGCTCGAAGAGCTGGTAGACCTCGTCGAGGGCACGCCCGGCGTCCGCCCGGTCGCGCCGCCACAGCCCGCCGAGGCGCAGATTCTCGTCGACGGTCAGCTCGCTGATCACGCCCCGCCCCTCCGGCACGTGCGCCATGCCGCGCCGGACGAGCTGCTCCACGGGAGTGCCGCGCAGATCCTCCCCGGCGAGCACGACCTGACCGGCGGTCGGGCGGATCATGCCGGACAGCGCACGCAGCAGCGTGGTCTTGCCGGCGCCGTTCGCGCCGACGACCGCCGCGATGGTGCCGGCCGGCACGCTGAGGTCGACGGCCTGCAGCACGGGCGCCGCACCGTAGCCCGCCACCAGCCCGCGCACCACGAGCAGGTCCTCCCCGCTCATGCGGCATCACCGTCCGTTCGCGACTGCGGGGCTCGCAAACCCGGCTCACTCCTCGCGCTCACCGAGCCACCGTCCGTTCGCGACTGCGGGGCTCGCAAACCCGGCTCACTCCTCGCGCTCACGCGGCGGCCTCGTCGACTGCCGCGCCCAGGTATGCGTCGGTGACCGCCGGGTCGTCGCGGATCTCGTCCGGGGTGCCGGCGGCGATGACCCGACCGAAGTCGAGCACCACGATCTCGTCGCAGACCGCCATCACCAGGTCCATGTGGTGCTCGACCAGCAGCACCGCGCAGGGGTCCTCGTCCCGCCGCGGCAGCTGCCGGATGAGCTCCGCGAGCTCGGTGATGTCGTCGCCCCCGAGGCCGCCGGCGGGTTCGTCGAGCAGGAGCAGCCGGGGCCGTGCGGCGAGCGCCCGGGCGAGGGCGACCCGTTGGCGTACGGCGAAGGGCAGCGTGGTCGGCGCGGCCTCGGCGTGCCCGGCGATCCCCAGGTCGTCGAGGATGTCCAGAGCGTGCCGGCGCAACCGCCGCTCGTCGCGGTCGCTGGCCGGCAGCCCGAGCAGTGCCGGGACGAAGCCGGCCCGGGCGGTGTGCGAGGCGCCGGTCATCACGTTCTCCAGCACGGTGAGCCCGGCGAAGAGCCCGGTCCCCTGCAGGGTCCGGGCGATGCCGAGCCGGGTCAGCCGGTGCGGCCGTGGTCGCAGCGGCCGGCCGTCGAGGGTGAGCGAACCCGACTCCGGCGCGACGAAGCCGCAGATCACGTTGAACAGGGTCGTCTTGCCCGCGCCGTTGGGCCCGATCACGCCCACCACCCGGTTCGGCGCCACCCGCAGCGAGACGTCGTCGAGGGCGGTGAGGCCGCCGAAACGTACGCCGATGTGGTGCAGTTCGAGACCGCGCTCCATCACCCATCCCTCTGTCGTGGCGGGTGTTATTTACACTCGCAGTGTACGTTTCTCGGATACCGCGTCAAGACCTTCAATGCCCTCACCGCCACACGCGAACGGGGCGGCCGCCACCGGCGACCGCCCCGTGATCACGCTCAGGCGCTGGGGCAGGTGTTGCGGTACTCCTCGATCTGCAGGCCGCTCGGCCCCGGGCAGAGGAACGGCTCGTAGCGGGTGTCGTTGTCGACGAACCGCTTCAGCCAGGCCACCATCTGCCGCGCGGTCGGCGTGTTCACCGACTGCGGGAAGAAGTGGCTCGCCCCGTTCAGCTCCAGGTACGCCTTCTCGGCGGAGGCCGGGATGCTGTTGTAGAACGGCTCGGAGTGCGACGAGACCGGCGCGACGGTGTCGCTCTCGCCACCGATGATCAGCGTGGGAACCCGCAGCTCGGACCAGCTCTTGTCGGTGTTCCACGGCGCGAGCGGCACCGCGGCCTGCAGCGACGGCCGCGCCGACGCCGCCTCCAGGCTGCCGCCGCCACCCATCGAGTGGCCGGCCACCGCGAGTCGGGTGCTGTCGATCCGGGTGCGCACCGAGCTGCGCTCCACCAGGTAGTCGAGCGCGGCGAGCAGTTGCTGGCCTCGGCTGTCCGGCTGGTCGAGCCGGGAGTTGGTCTCGATGCCGATCACCACGAAGCCGTGCGAGGCGAGCCGCGGCCCGAGCCAGCTGATGCTGGACCACGCGGCGGTGAAGCCCGGCGAGATGGCGATGGCGCCGAAGGTGCCCTCGCTCGTGCTGGTCGGGTAGTAGATGACGCCGCCGCCGAAGCCGGTGACGCTCAGCGAGGACACGTTCTGCGAGGACGTCGCGAAGGGGCCACGACTGGCCTCGAGGATCGCGGTGGTCGGGGCCGGGCCCCGCTCGTACGGGTTCTCCGCCGCCTGCGCGGCGCCGGAGGGACCGGTGAGGACTCCACCGGCGACCAGGGCGGCCGCCAGCGCGAGTCGGGCGGCCACGGAACGGGGACGGGTGGTGGTTGGTGACGACACGTCGGGCACTCCCTAGAGTCGAGGGATATCGACGTGCGTCAGTTTTAGCTTCTCCGCCGATCCACGCATCGGCGAAATCACCAGTCCAACGGTCGGCGCGGGTAGCGACCGGGGCCGTGACGCCGACGTCAGCCCCGCTCTGGGTCCCTGACCTGGGGTGGGGTACGGGCCCGCCTGGTCATCGACGCACCATGGCGGGTGCCGCTGCTGATCGCCCGCACGGTGGCATGGTCGGCGGTGTGCCGGTGCGACGGACCTTCGCCACCGGCCGGTCGGTCGAGTTCGACGTGGATCCCCGCGCGCTGCTCCTCGTCGAGGAGTGCTGGCGGCACGCGAAGGCGATCAGGGCCCGGGGCGCCAGCGTCACGGTGCTGGAGCAGGCGGGGGGTGGCCGGCACTCCCGGCGTCGTCGCGGCGGGCTCCGGTGCCGAGGCTCTGGCGGCGGTGCAGCGGCTACCGACCGCTCAGCGGCACCAGCCGTCCGTCCCGGGATCGCGACGAACGCCCTCCTCGCGGGCAAACGCTGGCGGGACCTCTACGGTCCGGAACGAACAAGTGTCAGCCACCGTCGACCTGTGGGTCGTCCTGCAGACGCACAACCACCGGTACCGGTTCCTGCGCCGGGCGACCCGCCGACTGCAACATGGTTTCGCCGTGCTGTCCTGCTCGATCGGAGCAGTGATCGTCCTCTCGATCATCGACCTGTTCCACGGGTAGGCCGCGCAGGGGGAATCAGCCGATGTCGGTCAACCGCGGCAGCACCTCGTCGCCGAGCCGCTGCGCGAACTCCACCGGGTGCCGATCGGGCGTGACCTGCACCTCGGTGACCCCGAGCGCGGCGTACTCGGCCACCTCGGCGAGGAACGCGTCGACGTCGGCCAGGGGCGGCCGGTGGGCGACCACGGTCTTCTCGATGGTGTCGTAGTCACGGCCCTCGGCAGCGCAGTGCTCGCGCAGCACGTCCAACTTCCGCGCCACCTCGCCCGCGCCGGCGGCGGTGCCGAACAGGTTGCAGGCATCGGCGTACCGGGCGACCAGGAGCAGCGTCTTCTTCTCGCCGCCGCCGCCGATCATGATGGGCGGGTGCGGGCGGCTCACCGGCTGCGGCGAGTTGATCGTCTCGGCGAGCTGGTAGTGGCGCCCCTCGAACGACCCGTTGTCGTCGCTCCACATCTGCAGGCAGATGCGCAGGGTCTCCTCCAGCCGCTCGAACCGCTCGGCCACCGGCACGACGGGCACGCCGAGGCCGCGCTGCTCCCGCTCGTACCAGGAGGCGCCGATACCGAGCCGGGCCCTGCCGCCGGAGAGCACGTCGAGGGTCGTCACGGTCTTGGCGAGCAGCCCCGGGTACCGGTACATCACGCCGGTGACCAGCACGCCGAGCGTCATCCGCTGGGTCTTCGCCGCGACGAAGCCCAGCGTCGTGTACGCCTCCAGCATCGGTTCCTCGGCTGAGGCCACCGCCTCCATCTGGAAGAAGTGGTCCATCACCGTGAAGGACGCGACGCCGGCCTGCTCGGCGATGGTGGCCGCCTCGGCCAGGGTCGGTGCGATCGCCGCCGGCTCCGCCGGGATCGTGTAACTCCAGTAGTGCAGCCCGAGCTTCATACCCTCGCCACCTCCGAGCCGAGCCTACTGGCCCGGGGCGGAACCCGCCCCCGGGTCGACTATTCGCCGGGCACGCCCGGCCCGGTCTCCGCCGCCCGCAGCCGACGATTTCCATTACCTGTTCATGACAATTCGCGGATCAGGCGGGGATATCCGGCTGACACCTTCTGGTGAGTGATCCGACAGCCCACAGCCACCGACACCCGGCCGCTCCTGCCGGAGCCCGACGTGACGCGCGTCCGGTTCCGCCACCGGAGGCGCCGGACGCTGCCCGGGCCCACGCCGGGACGGCCACACCGAGCGGAGTGGGCCGACGCCGCGAAGGGCGTCTGCATCATCCTGGTCGTCCTGTGGCACGTCGTCGTCAAGGACTACCTGCAGATCGACTGGCACATCGGCGTACCCGTGCCGGGCCTGTGGGGGACGGTGGGCGAGCAGTTCCTCCCGCTGCGGATGCCGCTGTTCTTCACCATCTCCGGCGTCTTCGCGGCGAACGCCGTCCAGCGGCCCTGGCGGGTCGTCGCCCGCAGCCGGATCGCCGGGTTCCTCTACCTCTACGCCGTCTGGCTGCTGATCCACACCGCGGTCCTCGCGACCGCGCCGAACTTCCCGACCGACCGCGCCACGTCCCTCCTCGGCCTGCTGGAACAGCTCACGATCACGCCCTCCAACCTCTGGTACCTGTACGCGCTCGCGCTCTACTTCACGGTCGCCAAGGCGGCCGGCCGGGCACCTCGCCTGCTGGTCCTCGTACCCGCCGGGGCGCTGTCCGCCGTCGCCGCCGCCGGCCTGCTCGACACGCCGGGCAACCGGGCAGGTCTCTACCAGAACCTGGTCTTCTTCCTCGCCGGCCGGTACCTGCGACCCCAGGTCGAGTGGTGGACGGCCACGGCGACCCGGCGCCGGCTCGTGCTGACCTCGGGCGCCTACGCCCTCGCGCTCGCCGCGATGGCGGTGGCCGGCGCGCAGCGGTGGTTCGGCGTGTGGCCGCTGGTCTCCGTCGTGGCGGTCGCCTTCGGCCTCACCGCCGCCGCCCGGTTGCGCCGGTGGCCCGCCCTCAGCCACCGGCTCGCCACGCTCGGGCGCATCACCCTGCCCATCTATGTCATCCACATGCCGGTCCTGGCGGTGCTGCACCGAATGCTGCTCGGGCCGGTCTCCGGGCTGGACCCGGTCGGCCAGGGGCTCCTCGTGCTCGGGTACCCGGTCCTGCTGACCGCGGTGGTGATTTGCGTGAGCCTGGCGGTCCAGCGCGGGCTGCTGGCGGTCCACGCGCGCTGGCTGTTCGCCCTTCCCGGGCACCGTCGGGTGGAGACGGCCGGATGAGCGCGCTGGCCGAGGCGGTGGTCGACCTCGGGGCGATCGCCGGCAACGTGCGGACGATCGCGTCGGTCGTCGGCACCGGGCTGATGGCCGTGGTGAAGGCGGACGGGTTCGGTCACGGCGCGGTGCCGGTCGCCCGGGCCGCGCTGGGCGCCGGGGCCGGCTGGCTGGGCGTGACGTCGGCGCCCGAGGCGCTGGCCCTGCGCGCCGCGGGCATCACCGCGCCCACGTTGAGCTGGTTGCACCGACCGGACGACGACTTCGGAGCGTTGATCGCCGCCGGCGTCGACATCGGCGTGTCGACGACGACCCATCTGCACGCGGTCGTCGACGCGGCGTACCGGCTCGGCCTCCCCGCGGTGGTGCAACTCAAGGCGGACACCGGGCTGTCCCGCAACGGCGCCGCCGGCAGCGACTGGCCGGAGCTGGTCAGCTGGGCCCGCAAGTACGAGGTGGAGGGCGGCGTTCGGGTGCGGGGCGTGTGGTCGCACCTCGCCGACGCGGACGTGCCGGGCAGCCCCCGGCTGGCCGGACAGGTGGCGGCCTTCGAGGAGGCGCTGCGCGTCGCCCGTTCCGCCGGTCTCGACCCGGACCTGGTCCACCTGGCCAACTCGGCGGCCGCGCTGTCGGCGCCCCGGACCCGCTTCGACCTCTGCCGGATCGGGCTCGCGCTGTACGGCGTGGACCCGTTCGGCGGAACCGGGCCCGGCGAGTTCGGCCTGCGCGCCGCCATGACGCTGCGGACGACCGTGGTGAACGTGAAACGGGTGCCGGCCGGCGCGGGCGTCTCCTATGGACCCGAGTACGTGACCGCCGCGCCGACCACCCTGGCCCTGCTGCCCGTCGGCTACGCCGACGGTGTGACCCGCGCCGCCGGGGGTCGCGCCGCGGTCTGGCTCGGCGGCCGGCGGTGCCCGATCGTCGGCCGCGTCGCCATGGACCAGTGCGTGGCGGACGCGGGCGACCTTCCCGTGGCGATCGGGGACCCGGTCGTGGTGTTCGGCCCCGGCCAGGGCGACGGCGGCCAGCCCACGGTCGCCGAGTGGGCGAGGTGGGCCGGCACCAACCCGCACGAGATCTTGACCGGAGTCGGGGCCCGGGTGGCCCGCGACCACCTCCACGAAGGGACGGAGATGTCATGACAACCCGACTGGCAGTGCTGTACGGCGGGCAGAGCGGCGAGCACGAGGTGTCCCGCCGCTCGGCGGCGAGCATCCTCGCCGGGCTGGACCGGGAGAAGTACCAGGTCGCCGAGGTGCTCATCGGTCGGGACGGTGGGTGGCACGTCGACGGGCGTCCGACGCCGCTCCCCCTGGCTCTGCGCGTGCTGCGCGCCCAGGACGTGGTGTTCCCGGCTCTGCACGGCCCGTACGGCGAGGACGGCACCGTCGCGTCGCTGCTGGAGTGGCTCGGCGTGCCGTACGTCGGCAACGGCGTCTTCGCCAGCGCGGCCGGCATGGACAAGGGCGTCACCAAGAGACTCCTCGCCGCGGAGGGCCTACGGGTCAGCCCCGGGGTGACCCTGCGCCCCGGCGACGACCTGGCACCGGCCGACCAGCGACGGATGGGCCTGCCCGTCTTCGTCAAGCCCGCCCGGGCCGGCTCCAGCCTGGGCGTCGTCAAGGTGACCGACTGGGCCCGGCTTCCCGCCGCTCTCGAGCAGGCCCGCCAGATCGACCCGAAGGTGCTCGTCGAGCAGGGGGCGCGCGGGCGGGAGATCGACGTGGCGGTCCTTCAGCACCCCGACGGCCGGGTGCAGGCCGGGCCGCCCCTGGAGATCAGAGTGGCCGGTCCCGGCTTCTTCGACTACGACGCGAAGTACGAGGGCGGGGCGGTCTTCCAGATCCCCGCCCCAGTCGATCCGGCCACCACCGAGGTGCTCCAGGACCGTGCGATCCGCGCCTTCCACGCCCTCGACTGCCGAGGGCTGCTCCGGGTCGACTTCTTCCTGCCCGCCCAGGGGTCCGCCGAGCCCATCGTGAACGAGGTGAACACCTTTCCCGGCTTCACCACCGCGTCGCAGTTCCCCCAGATCTGGCAGCAGGCCGGGATCGGCTTCGCCACCCTGCTCGAGATCCTCATCTCCGGTGCGCTGGCCGACCAGGGGCGGTCGCGGGCCGGCGGGTTGCCCCGGCCGGGGCGGGCGGTCGACCTGCTGTGAGCGGCCGCGCCGGTCACCCGATCGGGCAGGACCGGGCCGGGCGGGCGCCGTCCGGCCCGACGATGGTGACCGGGGCGAAGCTGTCCCCCTGGCCGGTGCGCGCCACGGCGCCGGCCACGGTGCAGATGATCTGGTCGGCGGCGAGCGCCGACAACGGACGCACGGCCGCCACCGTCGTCACCGTGAGGCCGGACCCGTCCGGCGTCGCCATCACCGTGAAGCCGGACCCGCCGGCGGCCGGCGTCGCCCGGACGGCCAGGCCCATCGGGGCCAGCGCGGCGGGCACCTCGCTGGTGAGGCCGGCGACCCGCTCGAACTCGTCCGGGCCGGCAGCCAGCATGCCGAGGGTCTCCTCGGGCGAGGGGACGCGATTGGCCGGGCGGACGACCAGCGTGAGCTGTCCCCGCGAGACCAGGTAGAGCTCGACGCCCACGGACGGGCCGCTCATCGCCGGGCGGCCGGTGATGACCTCGCTGGGCCGGACCCCGCAGCCCGCCGAGAACAGCGTGAGCAGGAGCCCGCCGGCGAGCAGCGACCGGGCCACCCGGCGGCCGGTCACCGTACGCCTCCGGCGTCCGTCGCCACCCGGGGCAGCCGGAGCGTGAACACCGCGCCGCCCGTCGGGTCGTTGCCCGCGAGAAGGCTCCCGGCCTGCCCGGCGTGCCGGTGCAGGCGCGCGTTCTCCCACGCGATGGCGAGACCGAGACCGCTGCCCTCGGAGCGGGTCCGCGCGGTGTCCGCCTTGTAGAAGCGGTCGAAGACGTGGGGCAGCACCTCCGGGTCCAACCCCGGCCCGTGGTCGCGGACCTCAATGGTGATCCAGTCCGGCTCGGCTCGCAGCCGCACCGACACCGGCTCGCTGCCGTGCCGGAAGGCGTTGCCGACCAGGTTGGCCACGATGACGTCCAGCCGGCGCGGATCCAACCGGGCCACGACACCTGGCGGAAGCTCCGCGTGCACCCGCTCGACCCAACCCCGGGCCCGCAGGGTCGCGGTGACCGCGACGGCGACGTCGACGTCGTCGAGGGCGAGCCGCGCGGTGCCGGAGTCGAACCTGCTGACCTCGATGAGGTCGTTGACGAGCTGGGTGAGGCTCTGCGTCTCCTGACTGACGAGCCGGGCGGCCCGGCCGGCGTCCCCGGGCAGCCGGTCCGCCTCCTCGTCGAGCACGTCCGTGACCGCCGTCATCGCGGCCAGCGGCGTACGGAGTTCGTGCGACACGTCGGCCACGAAGCGTCGCGCGTCCGCCTCCATCCGCCGCAGCTCACCGACCTGCCGTTCCAGCGTCCCCGCGGTGTCGTTGAAGGTCCGCGCCACGTCGGCCAGCTCGTCGGCGCCCCGAACCGCCAGTCGCGTGGTCAGGTCGCCCTCGCCGAGCCGGCGCGCCGCCCGGCCCAGTTCGCGGACGGGCCGCAGGACGCCGCGGGCGGCCAGCAGGGCCAGCAGGACCGCGAGGACCAGGGAGAGCCCGCCGGTCAGCCACGCCAGCGTGGCCAGCCGGTCGATGCTCCGCTGCTCGGAGGCGAGGCTGCGCACCGAGTAGACCTCCAACCCGGACGGCACGGGTGTGCCGCTGGATCGGTCGACTTCCAGCTGGGTCCCGATGAGCAGCACGGGAACTCCGTCGCGCGAGACGCGTTGCCAGGCGATGACACCACTCGCGACCGCCTGTCGCAGCTCCGGGGTGAGCGGCTCGGGCACCTGGGCGCCCTGCGCCCGCATGTCCCGGTAGAGGACCACCGCGTACCCCTCCCGGTCGGAGAGTCGCTGGGCCAGCGAGTCCAGCTCGTCCTGCGTCGGCGGGAGCCGGCGTACCGGGTAGACCTTCGTGAGCTGATCGGTCAGCGACGCCACCGCGGCGTCCTGCGCCTGCTGGAGGAGGACCGTCCGCGCCTGGAAGTAGCTTCCGCTGGCCACCACCGCCGTGGTCGTCACGCCCAGCAACGCGAAGGCCAGCAGCAGCCGGACCCGCAGGCCCGACACGCGCCACCGTGTCACAGCGGCCCGAACCGGTAGCCGAAACCCCGCACCGTCTGGATGAAGACCGGCGCCGACGAGTCGTCCTCGATCTTGGCGCGCAGCCGCTGTACGCAGGCGTCCACCAGCCGCGAGTCGCCGAGGTAGCCGTGCTCCCACACGGCCTCCAGCAGCTGCTGACGGCTCAGCACCTGGCCCGGTGTCTGCGCGAGTTCGAGCAGCAGGCGCAGCTCCGTCGGGGCGAGGCTGACCGGCAGGCCCCCCTTGCTGACCACCAGCGCGCCCCGGTCGATGGTGAGGGCGCCGTGCTGCTCCGGGCCGGACCGCTCGCCGCCGGCGCGCCGCGTCTCGCCACCGGTGCGCCGCAGCACCGCGCGGATGCGCGCCTCGAGCACCCGCGCCTGCACGGGCTTGACCACGTAGTCGTCGGCGCCGGCCTCCAGGCCCGCCACCACGTCCATGTCGTCGTTGCGGGCGGTGAGCATGATGATCGGCAGGTCGCCGAGCTGCCGGATCCGGCGACAGACCTCGAAGCCGTCCATCCCGGGCAGCATGAGATCGAGGACCACCACGTCGGACGAGGCCGCGCGCAGCCGTTCCAGGCCCTGCTCGCCGGTTGCCACGGCGTCCACCGTGTGGCCCTGCCGCGTGAGCGCCAGTTGCAGGCCGTCGCGCACCGTCTGGTGGTCTTCGATCAGCAGGACCTGGGACATGTCGTCAAGTATCCCATCATCGATAGATATGGCCTTCGGTCGATGGCCGCCGGTGTCACCCTCGCCCGGTCGCGTGCGGGCTGCCCAGGAGCCGCGAGTCGGACCGGACGGCGAAATCCGCCGAACGCGCCAGGAACACGACCCAGCCCACCAGCAGCATCGTCACCGCGGTGGCCGCCACGATGGCGACGAGCAGGCCACGCTGCACCGACGCGGCCAGACCCGGCATCACCACCAGAAGCGCCCAGAGCAGCACGACCAGCGCCACCGCCCCCTCGACCAGCCGGCGCCCTGCCGTGCTGTCCGGCTCGTCGCGCCAACGGGGGCCGCCGCGCTGGTCGTCACCACGCCGACCGGCCAGCGCGGCCGCGGCCAGGCAGAACAGGGCCACACCCAGCAGGACGCCGCCGAGCGCGTCGCTGAACCGGTGCCAGCCGGCGATCATGGTGGCCGCGGCAATCACCGAGACGGCCGCCGCACCCGGCAGCGCCAGCCAGCGCCGGGCCCACCCGGGCAGGACCAGCACGAACGCCAGCAGCAGGGTCGTCGCGGCCGCGACGTGGCCGCTGGGGAAGCTGTTGTGCAAGCTCGAACTCTCGATCCGGAGGTCGGCCCGGGGAAGCGCGGACTTCATCGCACCGGCCACCACGACCGCGCAGACGACCATGCCGACGCCCACCACTCCCGCCATCAGCCGCCGGCCGAGCAGACCCACCAGCAGCACCGCGCCGAGCAGGGCGGCCAGCAGCGTCGGGCGGCCGAAGGTGGCCAGCACGGTCTTGGCGGGACCGACCAGGACCGTCCGCTGTTCGTAGCCCCCACCCCGCTCGGCGCGCGGCAGCAGCAGACCGTCCAGCCACTGACCGGGGTACGTCCGCACGAACACGGCGCAGGTGAGGCTCAGGGCGAACAGGTGCCCCAGCCCCGCGCCGAGCAGCAGCCGGCCCGGCGACGCGCCCGCGCGGGCCGGTGACAGCGGTCGCGCCGGCTGCGGGCCGGGCGCCGACCGCCCCATGGGGTACGACGATTCGACGGACATGACGCCCATGCTGGGCCCGCAAGGTCCGGACCTCGTCCGCGGATTGTCATGGTTCTGTCACAGTATTCGTCCGGCAAAACCGACCAAGTCACCTCGAACGGCTTATGCGGTCCGCGAAAAGTCATTTATATGCTTCCATGCAACTATGTTTTACCCACCCGAGATCCGTCACCACTAAAGTCATGACACCGATCGGTCAATGTTTCGGTCGACGGTGCGAAAACCATCCGGAGTGAGCTGGGGAACCGGAAGGGGTTGGGGAAAAATGCAGGGGATTCCGGTCGCCTCCCTGGTCATCGGCATCGCGTCCGCACCGGCCGAACGCAGGCAGTTGGCGCGGCTGCTCGGCGGGAGCGACGCCTTCCTGATCGTCTCGAATGTCGACCAGGCACGGGAGTTTCTCGGGGTGGTCGAGATGGCCCCGGTCGCGGAGGTGTCTCCCACCGCCCCGAGCGGGACCGCCGAGGCGGCACCGGGCCCACAGACGTCACCGCCGCCCGACCTGGCCGTCGATTCCGACCGCCGAGTGCTGCGGTGGCGCGACCGGGAGATCGACCTGACCCGGTTGGAGCACGACGTCCTGCTCTGCCTGGTCGACGCGCCCGGCCAGGTCTGGACGTACGAGCGCCTGCACCTGCAGGTGTGGGGCAACCGGCACCTCGGCCGCGGTTCGGACATGCACTCCGTGGTCCGCCGGGTACGCCGCAAGCTGGCCGGGCTGAACGCCGCGGCGACGATCCACGCGGTGCGCGGCGTCGGTTTCCGGCTCGCCCCGGTCTGACCGACGGCGAACGCGGTCCGGCCCGCCTGGTCGGTGACCAGGCGGGCCGGATCTGTCGCTACCGGTCAGGTGTTCAGCACCGGATGGGAGACAACCCGAAGTTCTCCACCGTGGGCGTGCTGGTGTCGATGCGCGTCTGACGGGTCTGCGGCTTCCAGCCGTCCTTGGCGACGATCATGGTGAGCGGGTTGTTGCGACGGTCGACCCAGTAGGCGTACGTGCCCTGGGTGTCGGTGGCGAAGGTCCACGACATCGCCCACGAGTCGACCTGGACCACCGCGCCGGCGATCGGCGAGGTCGCGCCCTGGCAGCTGGTCCCGGTCACCGTGCCCATGAGCTTGCCCCAGGTCTTCGGAGGCGTCGCGGTCATGGTCACCGCCACCGGCGCCACCGTGTACGGCGTGTTCTCCTTGATGCCGACCGAGCCGGAGTAGGTGCCCGGCTGGTCCACGTTCGCCGTCACACCGACGGTCACCGTGACCTTCTGGCCCGGCGCCAGGGTGACCGCCGACTTGTCGATCGTCATCCAGCTGACATCGGCCGCCGCCTCGGCACAGCCCTCGAACCCGGGCAGCACCTCACTGTCCGGCGCCGCGTTGAAGCTGCCGGACGAGCCGCCGATCTTGTAGAAGCCGCACGCCGCGCCACCGCGGTACCGCGCGGTGTTGGAGTTCGGCAGGTTCGACCACGAGCTGGTGGCCGGGTCGTAGGCGAAGCCGGCGTTGCTGATGGCCCCACCCTGCGAACCGCCGACGACGAGGAGCTTGCCGCTGGCGACAGCGAACGAGCTGGCCCAGTTGTCGGCCGGCGCGTCGGCGATGGCGGTCCAGGTGTTGGCACCCGGGTCGTAGGCGTAGCTGGCCTTCTGCGAGGCGGCCCCGTCGTTGCCGCCGGTGCAGTAGATCGTGCCGTCGATCCCGCCGCAGGAGGCGAAGGCCACCGACTTCGGGTAGTTGGCCAGCGTCTCCCAGGTGTCACCGCCCGGGTCGTACCGGACGACACTGTTCGACATCGGCGTACAGGCCGCCGTGGTGCAGCCACCGATCGCGTACAGCTTGCCGTCGACGACCGCCTGGCCGGCGGCGGCCCTCGGCGCCGGGTTGTCGGCCAGCTCCGTCCAGGTGTTGGCCGACGGGTCGTACGACCAGGTGGCGGCGTCCGGGCCGCCGTCCGCCCAGCCGCCGGTCACGATGATCTTCCCGTCCACGACGCCCACCGCCACGGCGTTGCGGGCGCCCGGGAGGTCGGCGATCGCCGCCCAGGTCTGCGCGACCGGGTCGTAGGCGTAGTTCTTCGCGGTGGAGCTGGACCCGTCGCCACCGCCGATCGAGTACACCTTGCCGCTCAGGTTCACCACCCGGTTGTCCATGATGTTGGACGGGTAGTCGGTGATGTCCGTCCACGGGGCGGCCTGCGGGCCGACCGCGGCGGAGGTCGCCGTCGCCGCCCTGCCGGAGGCCTTGGCGGCGAACGACGTCGGGACGGCGAGCCGTTGCTCCGGTGCGCCGGTGGAGCCGAGCACCTGCTGCCGGGTCATGCGGGACCCGTCTGCCCGGAGGATCTCGAACCCGTTGTCGCGCTCACTGAACTCGACGTCGACCGGCGCGCCGCCGGTGTTCGTCACCGTGAACGTCCTGCTGGCCTTGCCGCTGGGCATCTGCACCGTGGCGCTGAGCTGGGTCGGCGCCACCGACAGCCGGCCGGCCGCGAGCTGGAAGTTCGCGCTGGTCGCCCAGTCGGCCTGGACGTCGACCTGCTTGCTCTGGCTGACGTAGTTGCCGGCCTTCGCGGTGAACGTGTGCGTGCCGGTCAGCGTCGAGTAGAGCCAGTAGAAGCCGTCGGCCAGCCCCGGGTCGTCCGGGGTCGCCACGGTGACGGCCTTCTCGGCCGGCCGCTCGTCGCTGGCGACGGTGGCGCCGTTGACGTAGCTGTTGTCGTTCTTGTCGCGGACGTTGCCGACGACCAGGCCGCCGTCGACCGGCACGCAGGTGACCTGGCTGCCGATCAGTACGTTGTCGACCTCCCACCACCACTCGTACGAGGCGTCGTAGTAGTGGAACCGCACCTGGACCTGCGCCTTGCCGGCCGCCTGCGGGATGGGGATCTCGGTGACCCTCGGCCCCCGGACGTCCGTCTCCTGCCGGAGCACGTTCGTCCAGGTGGCGCCGCCGTCGATGCTGAGGTCGACATCGCCGGTGTCGTCGGCCAACTGGTTGAAGTCCTGGTTGAACCGGATGACCGGGGTCGTGACGGCGGTCAGGTTGACCACCGGGCTGACCAGGGAGGTGTCCTGGCTGCCGCCCGCACCGTACGCGTCGCTGTCGATCATCGCGAAGTTGCCGCTGCCGCCGGTGAGGTTGCCCCGGTTGCCGTCGTCGGTGAACTTCCAGACCTGACCGCTGTCCGCGTTGTCCACCACGGACCAGCCGGCCGGCACCGTGGCGCCGTCGAAGGTCTCGTACTCACCGTCGGAGCCGAACGTGTATCCGGGCGCCGTCGTGCAGGTGGTGGTGTCCACCGGCACCGCGACGTTCGCGGTGACGTTGCCCGAGCCGACCACGACCTCCTTGGTCACGGTCTGGTAGCCCGGGTACTGCGACTCGTACCTCAGGCTGTACGTCTGCCCGGCGGGCAGCTTGATGCTGTAGCGGCCGTTCGACGGCGTGGTGAAGTCGTACACGCCCGACACACCCGCCACGGTCACCTTCGCGTACAGCGGCCAGCCGTGGCCGGAGCCGTCGGTGACCGATCCGGTGACGTTGACGCTCGGCACGGCCGTGAGCGCCACGTTGAGCGTGGTGGTGGCGCCCTCGGTGACCGTCGCCGGCTTCGTCGTGCCGCCGTAGCCGAACGCCGCCACGGCGACCTGGTAGTCACCGACCGGGAGGGTGGTCGAGTACTTCCCGTCGGGACCGGTGGTCACCTCGCGCGCGGTCGGGCCGGTGAGGGTCAGGGTCGCACCGGCGATCGGGGCGCCGGTGGCCGCGTCGGTGACCGCGCCGGCCAGGGTGCCGGTGTCGCCGGTCGGTGCGGCGTCGAGCAGCGCGAGGGCGTCCAGTCGGCCCTCGCCGTAGACGTTGTTGTCGGCCGGGGTGCCACCGCACTGGTCGTCGGCCTTGTCGACCGCGGCGCCGTTGAGCAGCGCACGGGTCGCGTCGATCTCACCGACCAGCGACGGGGCCGCCGAGTACAGCAGCGCGATCGCACCCGCCAGGTGCGGGGCGGCCATCGAGGTGCCGTTGAAGCTGGCGTAGGCGCTGCCCGGAACGCTCGACCGGACGTTGACGCCCGGCGCCGAGATGTTGGGCTTGATCTCGCCGTTCTGCCCGGCGCCCCGGCCCGAGAAGCCGGCGACGTTGTTGTTGATGTCGTACGCGCCGCTCGAGTAGTTGCTGGCCAGGCTGCCCGGCGAGCCACTGCTCTGGCATGCCGAGCCACTGTTGCCGTTGGACCAGACCCCGAAGATTCCCGACGCGGCCCAGGCCAGCGTCACGTCCTCCATGAAGGGCTCGGTGGAGGGGTTCTCGCTGCCCCACGAATTGTTGATGATGTTCGGTCGCTTGCTGGCGTCCGCGTTCTGGCCGTTGAGGTCGGTCGGCTCCAGCATCCACTGACCAGAGTTGACCAGCGCGGCGTCGTTGGGGCAGCAGCCGTTCGCCGCGATCCACGTGACGCCGGGCGCGACACCGATCTGGTTCGCGCCGTCGGAGCCGGCCATGGTGCCCATCGTGTGCGTACCGTGGCCGTTGGTGTCACAGGGTGCGGTCGCGCAGGTCCCAGCGGCGTTGAACCAGTTGTAGTTGTGGTCGAACGTGCCGTCGCCGTTGTTGCCGCGGTAGGAGTTCACCAGCGCCGGGTGGTCGAACTGGACCCCGGTGTCGATGTTCGCGATGGTGATGCCCTCGCCGGTGACGCCGTACTGGGACCAGACGTCGTCGGCGTTGATGTTGGCGATGCCCCACTCGAGGGCGTTCACCGCCTTCTCGTCGGTGCCCTTGGTGGTCTCGGGCACCTTGTAGGCGACCGGGGCGTAGAGGCCCTCGACCTCCGCGTGGGCGGCGAACTTCTGGGCCATCGCCAGGGAGCCGCTGCTCACCTTGATGGCGTTGGTCGCCCAGAAGGTCTGGTACTTCGCGCCCGAGCCGTTCAACTCGGCGCGGATCTTGCTCTGGCTCTCGGCGGCGGTCTTGCGCAGTGCGTCCGCGACCGCCGTGCCACGCTTCGCCCAGTCCTTGATCGCACTGGCCTTGCCGAGGTCGGCCCGGTCCTTGAACCGGATCCAGAAGTCCCCTTCGCTCTTGGCCTGGAGCTGCTTGGCGAGCTCCGGTCGGATCTTGTCCCCCGGAGCGGCCGCCCCCGTCGCGCCGGGCGCGGCCTGCGCGCCCGAGCTGATACTGACCAGGCATGTCGCGGCGAGGACCATCGCCGCGCCGGCGCTCACCAGTGATCTGGCTGTGCCCCTCCATTGTGGACGTCTGAACATAGGTGCTGCCTCCCTCAGGACGACCCAGGGCGAGAATGGGCCATGGTGAGGTGCGGGGAATCCGTCCCGATGGAAACGAGCGGAAGTCCTCATGCCCCCCATGCACCGCGCGGGTCACGCCGGTTGCCCGAGTGGACACTATGATCGAGAAGAAAGGACGATCAAGCACTTGCCGTGAGCAACTTGTCGCTAACGGTTGCCAGGCTGGCGGCACGCCTGCCAATCACTGTCAGGACCATGACGAGAGCTGGGCAGAATGATGCCCATGGATCCCGGGTGGGTGCGGTGGCCGAGGACGAAGCGGCAGTGAACGGGCCCGATTCTGTCGACGAGCCGTTCCCGCTGCTGATCGCGGTGACCTCGTCGCCGACCGAGCGGATCCGGCTCGCGGAGCGCCTCGAGGGCATCGCGCCCCTGCTGCTGGTCGCCGACCTCGACGAGCTGCGCCGGCTGATCGCGGTCCCGCAGCAGGCCTCCCGGCCGCCGTCCACGCCAGCGCCGCCCGCCGCCACGGCCGACCCCGCCCTGGTCATCGACTCGGCCCGGTCCACCGCCCGCTGCCGGGACCGCGAGATCGATCTGACCCGACTGGAACACGACCTGCTGATCTGCCTGACGACCGCGCCGGTCCGGGTCTGGAGCTACGCCGAGTTGCACCGGTCGGTCTGGCGCGACGAGGGGCGGGAACGCAAGGCGGACGTCCAGTCCCTCGTGAAGCGACTGCGCCGCAAGCTGCACGACCTCGGCAGCGACGCCACGATCGAGGCCGTGCGCGGCGTCGGGCTGCGGCTGACCGATCGCCAGGATCCGCGGGTGGGTCGCGCCTGACACGCCTGCCTCATGTGGGCAGCTCCGCGCCGCGCCACCGGGTGACGACCGGTCAGATCAGGCCGGCACGGGCCCACAGCAGTCGCCCCGGCCCGGCCACCAGGCCGGCGCCCGCCAGGTGGGCGTGCACCCGCTCCGCGGACCAGCGCAGTGTCGCCCGCCAGTGCGGGTTGGCGTGGGCGGCGGCCCGGCCGACCGCCGGCGGGATGCCCACCGCCGCGTACGCGTCCGGATGGACCAGGCGGTTGGCGATCGTGTGCGCGGCCCGCCCGACCAGCAGCCGGGCGTACGCCATGCCGAGCGGGCCGGTGGCCGCGACCTGGTGGGCCAGTTCCTCGCGGGCGAACCGGACGTGTCGCGCCTCCTCCACCACGTGGATGCGCGAGACCATCCGGATCAGGGGCTGGAGCGACTCGTCCGCCATGATCTCGCGCTGGAACGCGTCGAGGATCTCCTCGGCGATGAGGATCGCGGCGTACATCCGGGGACCGCTGGCGGTGGCCTTGAGGAACCGGCCGAGCAGCTGGTCCACCGGTTTCGCCCGGTAGACCGGGCAGCCCATCGCCTCGATCAGCCGGCCGAACATGATGGAGTGCCGGCACTCGTCGGCGACCTCGGTCAGCGCGTACTGGGCCTGCCGACTGGTCGGGTCGGCGTCGTAGTACTCCCGGATCAGCATCTGCATGAGGATCGTCTCGAACCACAGCCCGGCGCTGGCCGCGCTGGCCACCTCGTGCTTGGTGAGCTCGACGCGCTGCTCCTCGCTGAGCCGCGCCCACAGCGACGTGCCGTAGAGGCTGCTGCGGTGGGGTGGGAGCCAGTAGGCGCCCGGGGTGTGCGGTGCGTCCCAGTCGATCTCGACGACGGGGTCGTAGCTGGTCCGCAGCGAGGACGTGAGCAGTCGCTCGGCGACCGCCGCCCGCTCGGATTCCGCCGGTGCCGCCTCCATGGTTCCTCCATATTGACGTGACGTCCGGTAACTGTTACGAGTAGTAGCATGCAATCGCCGCTCAAGGATGTCAATGGATCCGACCCGCCGCCCGCCGGCGCCCGCAAGGCGAAGGGGACGGGCCGCCGGGACCGCTGGGCCGACCACCGTGAGCAGCGACGGCGGGAGCTCGTCGGCGCCGCCGTGCAGGCGTTGCTGCGGCACGGGCCGGAGGTCGACATGGACCAGGTGGCCGCGGCGGCGGGCGTCAGCAAACCCGTCCTCTACCGCTACTTCGCCGACAAGTCGCAGCTCTGGGTCGCGGTGAGCGAGGTCGTCGCCGCCCGGATCATCGACACCGTGGCGCCTGCGATCGACCAGGTCCGCGAGGAACGCGGCCTCGTGCAGGCCACCATCGACGCGTACCTGGGCGTGATCGAGTCGCAGCCCACGCTCTACCGGTTCCTCATGCACCAGTCCGGCGACCCGAGCATCCACCAGGTGGTCGCCGGGACCAGCCGGCAGGTCGCCGCCGGGCTGGCCCGGGTGATCGGTGACCGGCTGCGCGCGCTGGGCCTGGACGCCGGTCCCGCGGAACCGTGGGCGTACGGCCTGGTGGGTTTCGTGCAGGCGGTCGGCGACTGGTGGACCTCCCACGGGCAGCCGATCAGCCGGGCGGCCCTCACCGACTACCTGACCGCGCTGCTGTGGAGCGGAATCGAGGGCGTACGGGCCAGCGCCGACCTGCCGCGTGAACTCACCCGCGCCCACGAGCGGATCACGCCGTGACCTACCACGGCCCGGCGGAGGTCGCGGGCACGTCCGTCCGGGTGCACCTCGCCGGGCGGTGGGAGCCGGTCGACGGCCGCTACCACTGGGGCGGGCGGATCGAGCCCGACGCGCGGGTGGCCGGCCTGGTGCGCTCCGGCCGGCGCGACGTCGAGCTGCGCATCGCCGGTCGGGCCCGGCCGGCCCGGCTGGCCGAGGTCGACCCGTGGGGCGGCGTAGGCGTCACCGGCGTGGGTGCTCCGCCCTGGCCCGAGCCGCGTTCCTTCGGCACGAGCTCAGCGGGAGGGTAGTCGTGGGAGTTCACTTTCGTCGTGCGGGCAGCGGTGAGCCGCTGGTCCTCATCCACGGCATCGGCCACCGCCACCAGGCGTGGGAGCCGGTGTTCGACCGGCTCGCCGCCCACCACGAGGTGATCGCCCTCGACCTGCCCGGCTTCGGCGGCTCCCCGGTGCCCGACGGCGGCATGCCGGTCGACATGGCGGCCACGGTCGCGGCGGTGCTGCCGGTCCTGAGCGGGTGGGGCCTGGACCGTCCGCACGTGGCCGGCTACAGCCTCGGTGGGGCGATCAGCCTGGAGCTGGCCGCCACCGGGGCGGTCGCCTCGGCCACCGCCTTCTCGCCCGCCGGTTTCTTCACCCCGGCGGAACGCCGGCGCGCGCTGGCCATCCTCACCATGCTGCGGGCCAACTCCTACCTGCCCACCCCGATCATGCGTGTCGCGCTGCGCTCGGCGTACCTGCGGGCGTTGTGCTTCGCGCCGCTGGTGGCCCACCCGAGGTTGCTGGACGCCGAACGCGCGCTGGGCGACGCGCTCGCCCTGCGGCGGGGGCTCGGCTTCAGCGCGGTGGCCCGAGCCGCCCGCGACTACCGCTTCGACGGTCTGCGGCTGTCCGACGCGACGGTGCCGGTCACCATCGGCTGGGGTGACTGCGACCGGATCTTCGGCGTGCACCAGGCCGAGCGTGCCCGGGCCGGCCTGCCGGCGGCCCGGGTGGTGACCCTGCCCGGCTGCGGGCACGTGCCGATGAGCGACGACCCCGATCTGGTCGCCGCGCTCATCCTGGAGACCACCGGTGCCGTGCCCCGCGCGGAGCCGTCGGACCCGGCGGGTCAGGAACATCACTTCACAAACTAAAAACTTGCAGGGTACGCAAGTTGGCTCCTAGCCTCTCCCGGGTGACCGAGACCGACCAGGCTGCCACCGGGCGCCGGGACCGCAAGAAGCGGCAGACGCGCGCCGCCCTGACCGCGGCCGCGCTCCGGCTGGTCGCCGAGCGCGGCCTGGAGCACGTGACGGTGGAGGAGATCAGCGAAGCCGCGGACGTCTCCTCGCGCACCTTCTTCAACTACTTCACCTGCAAGGACGAGGCGCTCACCGACGATCCGGCGCTCGACAGCGCACCGGTCGTGCGGCGGCTGGCCGAGGCCCCGCGGCAGGTGCCGGCGTTGCGGGCCGTCCGCCTCGCCCTCGACGAGGCGATCGACACGATGCAGGCCGACCGGGAGCTGTGGCGGCTGCGACTGGCCGTCATCGCCCAGAACCCCGCTCTGCTGCCCCGGCTGATGACCGGCAGCGTCGAGACCGAACAGGCCATGGTGGCGGCCATCGCCGCCCGCCTCGGAGTCGATCCCGACCACGGTCACCCGGCGCTGGTCACCGCTGTGGCGGGCGCCGCCTTCCGCACCGCGATGCTGCGCTGGGCCGCCGACGACAGCCGACCCCTGCGCGCCTTCGTGGACGAGGCGTTCGGCGCGGTCGCCGCCGGCCTGCCCGATCCGGGGCACACGTCCTGACCCCGCCAGTCCCCGCCCCGGCGCACCAGTTCCGGGGCCAGTCACTCCGATCAGACCCGACAAGGGAGCGTCAATGACCACCACCGCCCCGCCCACCGACGTCGCCGACGTCGGCACGCGCATGTCGCGACGGGAGGTTCTCCAGGCCCTCTCCGGGCTGATGGTCGGCATGTTCGTGTCCATCCTCGCCTCCACGGTGGTGGCGAACGCGCTGCCGCGGATCATCGCCGACCTGAACGGCAGCCAGACCGTCTACACCTGGATCGTCACCAGCGAACTGCTCGCCATGACGGCGACGGTGCCGCTGTGGGGCAAGATGGCCGACCTGTACAGCAAGAAGCTGCTGATCCAGCTGTCGCTGGGGCTGTTCGTGGTGGGGTCGCTGATCGCGGGCTTCACGCCGAACGTCGAGGTGCTGCTGCTGAGCCGGGTCGTGCAGGGCATCGGCGCCGGCGGCATGACGGCGCTGGCCACCATCGTCATGGCGGCGATGATCCCGCCACGCGAGCTGGGCCGCTACGCCGGCATCTTCGGCGCGGTCTTCGGTGTCGGCACCATCGCCGGTCCACTGATCGGCGGCCTGCTCGTCGACACGTCCTGGCTGGGCTGGCGGTGGTGCTTCCTGATCGGCGTCCCGTTCAGCATCGTGTCCATCGTCCTGTTGCAGCGCACCCTGCACCTTCCGGTCGCCCGTCGTACGTTCAAGATTGACTGGTTGGGCGCGGTGCTCATCACCGCCGGCGTCTGCACGCTGCTGATCTGGTCGTCCCTGGCGGGCAACACGTTCGCCTGGGCGTCGGGCTGGACGGCCCTCATGGTCGTCGGCGGTCTGATCCTGCTGGCGCTGGCCGTCCGTGTCGAGTCGCGGGCGACCGAGCCGATCGTCCCGCTGGACATCTTCCGCAACCGCACGGTCTCGCTGGCGACGATCGCCAGCGTGCTGGTCGGTGTCGCGATGTTCGGCGGCACCGTCTTCCTGTCCCAGTACTTCCAGATCTCGCTGGGCAAGTCGCCGACCGTCGCGGGCCTGATGAGCCTTCCGATGATCTTCGGTCTGCTGGTGTCGTCGACGATCGCCGGCCAGCTCATCACGAAGTTCGGCCGGTGGAAGGCGTACCTGGTGGCCGGCGCCGCGATCATGACCGTCGGGATGCTGCTCCTGGGCACCATCGACGCCGACACCAGCGTCGTCGTCCTGTCGCTCTACATGGCCGTCCTGGGCATCGGCGTCGGCATGCTCATGCAGAACCTCGTGCTCGCCGCGCAGAACGACGTGCCGGCCCACGAGCTCGGCGCCGCCACGTCGGTGCTGACGTTCTTCCGCAGCATGGGCGGCGCCATCGGGGTCAGCGCCCTCGGCGCGGTCCTGGCGAGCCGGGTGACCTCGCTGACGACCGAGCGGCTCGGCCCGGCCGCGACGGCCGGCGGCACGGCCGAGGTGCCCGACCTGTCCACCCTGCCCGAGCCCGTGCTGCGCATCGTGCAGGACGTGTACGGCATCGCCACGGCCGACCTGTTCCTCGTCGGCGCGCCCATCGCCCTGCTGGCGCTGATCGTGGTGCTGTTCATCAAGGAAAAGCCACTACACACCCTCAGCGGGGACGAACGACGCGCCCAGGAGGAGGCGGCCGCGGCGGCCGCGACTCACTGAGTTGCCACGACGCGGTCGGGGGCGGGTGTTGGCCCCCGACCGCGTCGGGGGGCGCCCTGCCCTGCCCGTGAGCCGGGTCGGTCCCGTGGCGAACCCACCGCCATGTCGCTGGCCACCGATGACTGTTCGCGTTTTCCCATAACGACGAGCCGCGGACGGGTGGCCCCGTAACGTGGGGTACAGCCGATCAACGGCTGACGCCGGAGCTGCGTCAGGCCGCCCCTGTGGCGGCGAAAGCCGCTCGGCCAGCGCGGATTCTGCCCAGTGGGCACTGTGACGGTGCGAGGCTTCGGACAGCTCTGCGCCGCCTCGGCCCACTCAGCCGCAGGAGGCGGACGATGCCCATGCTGTCGGTACTCGATCCTCGGCACACCGTCGCTCCCCCGGGATACAGCCGTTGGCTCATCCCGACCGCGGCGCTGGCCGTGCACGTGTGCATCGGGCAGGTCTACGCGACGAGCGTCTACAAGAACTCGCTCATCGCGCACTTCGACACCAGTCAGACGGCGATCGGGGCGATCTTCAGCATCGCCATCGTCATGCTGGGTTCGTCTGCTGCGGTGGGCGGCAGGTGGGTGGAGCGGAACGGGCCGCGCCGGGCGATGTTCGTCTCCGCCTGCTTCTGGGCAACCGGGTTCCTGGTCGGCGCGCTCGGCATCGCGACCCACCAGCTCTGGCTGCTGTACCTCGGGTACGGCGTCATCGGCGGCATCGGGCTCGGCATCGGCTACATCTCGCCGGTCTCCACGCTGATCAAGTGGTTCCCGGACCGGCCCGGCCTCGCCACCGGGCTGGCCATCATGGGTTTCGGCGGCGGCGCCCTGGTCGCTGGCCCGCTCGCCCGTCAACTGCTCTCCCTCTACGACCCGGGCTACAACCCCGCCAACCCGGCTGCGGTGGCGTCGGGGCATGCCCTGGTGGCGCTCTTCGTCACGTTCGCCATCGGATACTTCGTGATCATGATGTTCGGGCCGTTCAACATCCGCGTCCCCGCGCCGGACTGGCGGCCCGCCGGGTTCGACCCCTCGCGCGTCGCCGCCCGGCCGCTGGTCACCCGGGCGAGCGTGTCCGCGTCGAACGCCGTGCGCACCCGTTCGTTCTGGTTGCTGTGGATCGTGCTGTTCTGCAACGTCACCGCGGGCATCGGCATCCTGGAACAGGCCAGCCCGATGATCCAGGACTTCTTCCGGGACAACGGGGTCAGCGCCGTCTCGGTGTCGGCGGCGGCCGGTTTCGTGGGAGTGCTGTCGCTGTTCAACATGGCCGGGCGCTTCGTCTGGTCGACGACCTCCGACCTCATCGGCCGCAAGCCCATCTACATGGTCTACCTCGGCGTCGGCATGGTGCTCTACGCGCTGCTCGCCGTGGCCGGCCACGCCGCGACGGCGGTCTTCGTGCTGATCGCCGCCGCGATCATCTCCTTCTACGGCGGCGGCTTCGCCACTGCCCCCGCCTACCTGCGGGACCTGTTCGGCACCTTCCAGGTGGGCGCCATCCACGGCCGCCTGCTGACCGCGTGGTCGGCGGCGGGCGTCGCCGGCCCGCTGATCGTCAACGGGATCCTCGACACGCAGGGCAAGCCCGGCACGCTCACCGCAGCGGCGTACCGGCCCGCGCTGTTCACCATGGTCGGCATCCTCGCCATCGGGTTCATCGCCAACCTGCTGGTCCGCGCCGTGCCCGAGCGGTTCCACGAGCCGGACCGGGGATCGACGTCGCCCGTGGCGCGCGCCACGGTGACCGATCCGGTCGCCCTCGGCCCGGACAGCCAGCCGTCGGTGCCGCAGAAGGTCGGCAGCCAGACGGGGCGGCTCTGGCTGTCGTGGCTGCTCGTCACGGCGCTGCTCGGGTACGGCATCGTCCAGACCGCCATCACCGCCGCGAAGTTGTTCACCGGCTGACATGCCGCGCGCCCGGCCGGGACTGAGGCGGCCGGGCGCCGGGCTAACGGGAAGCCGCGGGCCCCTTCTGGGCGAGCCGCTCGCGTTGCGGCGCGACCGTGTACTTCGGATCGCGCGCCGACACCCTGCCCGCCTCGAAGACACCGAACCGGGTGGCGACCGACGATGCCACGAGGGCCGCGCCGGAGATCGCCGACAGGATCCGGCTACGCCGGCTGACCAGCGCCCCGGCGGTGCCCACGGCGAGCAGGGCGCGTCCGGCCCGCACGAGCCGGCCGCTGCGGCCGTGCCCGTAGGGCTCGCCGGTCAGGCCCAGCCGCTCCAACTGGCGACCGCCGGCCAACTCGATCGCCGCGGCCGCCAGGGCGAGTCGCCGTAGCGGTGCGGTCTCCGCCGCCGGCGCCGCGATCAGTCCGACCCCGGACGCGGCGGCGAGCGCGCTGCCGGCGAAGACGAACGGCAACGACGGGTAGGCGTCGTGCCAGGAGGGCACGGCGGTGTCGGCGAGCAGGACCCCGGTGTACGTGGCCAGCGCCGGCGCGGTGGCCGCGGCGGCCAGGCCGGCGACGTTGCCGACGGGCGGCGCCAACCGGCGGGCGAGGCCGAGCGGGCCGTGCTGCGGCAGCAGTGGCGCCAGCTCGGCGACCGCGGCCACGCCGGCCATGGGCCCGAACGCGGCGAGGATCCAGGTGCCGACCGACATCGGCGAGGTCAGCTTGGCGACCCGGAGCATGTGGTGGAACCGGTCGGGCCGTCCAAGGTCGTGGATCAGCAGGTACGTGCTGGCGGCGACGCCGCCGAGGGCCGTCCAGCGCCCCACCGCGCGCAACCCGGGTCGCCCGGTCAGGTGTGCGCCCGCGCCGATCAACGCGCTCCCGGCGGCGAGGCCTCCGGTGAACAGGTAGCCGGCGATGTCGTGCTTCCACACCGGGGGCTTGAGGACAGGCCGGCCGTAATAGGAGGTGAAGTCGGCGGGCGGCACGGTGACCTGCTCGCCGCCGCGTCCGCTCCCCCGGCCGGGCTGGCGGTGACGCTGCCCGGCGGTCATGGCCGCCCGCCGAGGAAGGCGAACGCCGTGGCGGCGGCCATCGTCAAGGCCGCGAGGCCGGCGCGCTTCCACATGGCCGGCAGGTCACGGGTGGTCACGATCGGGTCGGGCGGCAGTCCGTACACCTCCGGCTCGTCCAGCAACAGGAAGAACGCCCCGTCGCCACCCACCCCGTCGTTCGGGTCGTCGCCGTACAACCGCGCGTCCGGCACCCCCTGCTCGTGCAGGGTCGCCACCCGCGCCGCTGCCCGCTCCCGCAAGTCCTCCAGGGACCCGTACTGGATCGACTCCGTCGGACACGCCTGCGCACACGCCGGCGTCATCCCCACACCCATCCGGTCGTAACACAACGTGCACTTCCACGCCCGACCGTCATCCTTACGCTGGTCGATCACCCCGTACGGACACGCGGAGATGCAGTAGCCGCACCCGTTGCAGATGTCCTCCTGCACCACCACCGTCCCGAACTCCGTCCGGAACAGCGAACCCGTCGGACACACGTCCAGACACGCCGCGTGGGTGCAGTGCTTGCACACGTCCGACATCATCAGCCAGCGGAAATCGGCACGCCCCTCCGCGCCGGTGCCCCGCCCCGGCGGCTGCGCGCCCGGCATTCCCAGGAACTCCGGGCCACCCGACATCCGGGCTGCCGCGGCGGGCGAGCCGGGCGGCAGACCCGGATCGGTGCCGGTGTCGGTGCTGGTACCCGCGCCGACCGCCGCCGTCTCCGGGCTGACCGCTGGGCCGTCCGGCGTGCCGTCGAACGCCGGCGTCGCCCAGCCGGCCGAGCGGGGCTGCTCGACGAACGCGACGTGCCGCCACGAGTTGGCGGTCAACGCCCCGGTGTTGTCGTACGACATGCCGAGCAGGTCCAGGCCGGAGCCCGGCACGTTGTTCCACTCCTTGCAGGCCACCTCGCAGGCCTTGCAGCCGATGCAGACGCTGGTGTCGGTGAAGAACCCCATCCGCGGCGGCGCGTCGACGTAGCCGGCGTCGGGCGCCGGGTCGAGCGGCCCGTACAGGCTGTTCACGTGGGGCATCGCTCAGACCTCCCGGTCGCGGCCGCTGTCGGCGACGTCGGTCGTGACCTGCGGTGGATAGTGCGGGCCGAGATCCCCCGACCGCCGTCGGTAGTCGACGAGGAGCTCCAGCAGCTCCTGCCCGCGCGGGCGTCGACCGGCCCGGACGTCGCAGGTGCCGACCTTGCTCTCCTGGATCAGCACGTTCGGGTCGAGGCTGATCCCGAACAGGTCGTTGGCCGACTCACCGGTCACCAGACCCTCGAACCCGAAGTGGTACGGCAGCCACACCTGGTGGATGATCCGGTCCTCGATCCGGAGCGGGGTGAGCCGGTCCGTCACCAGCACCCGCGCCTCGATGGCCGCGCGGGTCGTGACCAGGTAAGCCCAGCCGAGATGGTCCAGCCCGCGTTCGACCGCCAACTCCGGCGACACCTCCACGAACATCTCCGGCTGGAGCTCGGCCAGCGGACGCACCATCCGGCTCATCCCGCCGGCGGTGTGGTGCTCGGTGAGCCGGCTGACCGTGAACACGTACGGGAAAACCTCGCTGTGCGGCTCCGGTGGGCTCGGGTTGAGCGTGTTGATCGGGTGCGTGTAGACCTTGCGGGTCGGGTTGGCCTGCTGCCGGTAGAGCGGGTTGCGCACCGGCGACTCGACCGGCTCGTAGTGCGTCGGCATCGGCCCGTCGAGCACCCCGGTGGGCGCGTACAGCCAGCCCTTGCCGTCGCCCTGAAGGATGAACGGGTCGTCGCCGGCGATCCCGGCCACACCGGAGGAGTCCACTGGCGGCCGGTAGGACGGCGGCTTGCCCTTCTCGAAGTCCGGCACGTCGTAGCCGGTCCACTCGGCCTTCTGCGGGTCCCACCAGACGTACTTCTTGCGCTCGCTCCACGGATTGCCGTCCGGGTCGGCGGAGGCGCGGTTGTAAAGGATGCGCCGGTTCGCCGGCCACGCCCAGCCCCACTCCAGGGCCACCAGGGACTGCTCCCCTGCGGGCTTGCGGCGGGCGGCCTGGTTGACGCCGTCCTCGTACACCCCGGTGTAGATCCAGCACCCGCCGGCCGTGGACCCGTCGTCCTTCATCTCGGTGAACGACGACAGCGGTCGACCGCTGGCCACCTCGTAGCCGTTGATCTCGTACAGCACCGACTCGGCGCTCGGCTCCGCGTGCGGCCCGTGCGTCGGGTAGTTCCAGTTCAGGTCGAGCAGCGCCCGGTCGCGTGGCCGGGTCGACGTCGCCAACCGTTCCCGGATGATGCGCCCGAGGTGGTAGAAGAACCACAGCTCGGAGCGGGCGTCGCCCGGGGGTTCGACGGCCTTCTCGCGCCACTGCAGCAGCCGCTGCGTCTGCGTGAAGCTGCCCTCCTTCTCCACGTGGGACGCTGCGGGCAGGAAGAACACCTCGGTGCGGCACTCTTCGGGCACGATCTCGCCGGTCTCGATCTCCGGCCCGTTCTGCCAGAAGGTGGCGCTTTCGATCATGAACAGGTCCCGGACCACCAGCCAGTCCAGGTTGGCCATGCCCAGACGCTGCGCGCGGCCGTGCGCCGAGCCGACCGCCGGGTTCTGCCCGAGCAGGAAGTACCCCTTGATCTTGCCGTCGATCATGTCCAGCACCTGCTGGTACGTGCCGTGGTCGCCGGTCATCCGGGGCATGTAGCCGTAGCAGTAGTCGTTGTCGGCGGTGGCCGCGTCCCCCCAGTACGCCTTGAGCAGGTTCACCCCGTAGGTGCGGGCGTTGCCCCAGAAGCCCTTCTGCCCCGGGTGCCGGATGCTGTCCACCCACTCGTCCAGGGTCGGGTGGTCGGCGTGGTGCGGCATCGGCAGATAGCCCGGCAGCAGGTTGAACAGGGTCGGGATGTCCGTCGAACCCTGGATGCTGGCATGCCCCCGAAGGGCCATGACCCCGCCGCCGGGACGGCCGACGTTGCCCAGCAGCAGCTGGATGATCGCGCCGGTGCGGATGTACTGCACGCCGACACTGTGCTGCGTCCAGCCCACCGAGTAGACGAGCATCCCGGTGCGGTCCCGACCGGAGTTCCGGGTCCAGGCCTCGGCCAGCTCCAGGAACTTCTCCTGCGGGATGCCGCAGACCCGCTCCACCATCTCCGGCGTGTACCGGGCATAGTGCCGCTTGAGGATCTGGTAGACGCAGCGCGGATGCTGCAACGTCTCGTCCCGTTGCGTCTGGCCGTTCACGGGCGCGCCGTGCGACTCGTGCTCCAGCCCGGCCGCGGTCTCCCGTTGGGTCTCGGTGTCGCGGGGCGGAACGTTCTGCCCCTGCCCCTCGTACCGCCAGGAGGTCTGGTCGTAACTGGCGTTCTCCTCCTTGAAGCCGGAGAAGAGCCCGTGCAGATCCTCGGTGTCGCGGTAGTCCTCGGTGACGATCGTGGCGGCGTTGGTGTAGGAGACCACGTACTCCCGGAAGTCCAGCTCGTTGTCCAGGATGTAGCGCACCACCCCACCGAGCAGCGCGATGTCCGTGCCCGCGCGGATCGGCAGGTACGAGTCCGCCAGGGCGCTGGTGCGGGTGAACCGTGGGTCGACGTGGAAGACCTTCGCGCCGCGCCGCTTGGCCTCCATCACCCACTGGAAGCCCACCGGGTGCGCCTCGGCCATGTTGGAGCCCTGAATGACGATCACGTCGGAGTGGGCGAGGTCCTGCTGGAACTGCGTCGCGCCGCCACGACCGAAGCTGGTCCCCAGACCGGGGACGGTGGCGGAGTGTCAAATACGGGCCTGGTTCTCGATCTGGAGCGCCCCCATCGCCGTGAACAACTTCTTGATGAGGTAGTTCTCCTCGTTGTCCAGCGTCGCCCCGCCCAGGCTGGAGATGCCCAGCGTGCGGTTGAGCGGCCGGCCGGCATCGTCGACGTCCTCCCACGTCTCGTCGCGGGCCGCCAACACCCGGTCGGCGATCATGTTCATCGCCGTGTCGAGATCGAGGTCTTCCCACTGCGTCGAGTACGGCCGGCGGTAGCGCACCGTAGTCTGCCGGAAGGGGCTGGTCACCAGGCTCTTGCTGGCCGCGCCCTTCGGACACAGCCGCCCCCGCGAGATCGGGCTGTCCGGGTCGCCCTCGATCTGGGTGACCTGCCCGTCCTTGACGAACACCCGCTGAGCGCAACCGACGGCGCAGTAGGGGCAGACGGATCGGGCCATCGAGTCGGCCGTCTCGGTGCGGGCGGTGAGTGACAGGGAGCCGGCGGACTTGGCAGCGGCACCCCGGCCCAGCGGGTCGGTGCCGGTGAGCTGACGGTAGAGCGGCCAGCTTTCGACCCAGCGGCGCACTCCCATCGCTCCACCTTTCCGACGAAAGCGACCAAATGTGAACAGCCCGACACTAGTCGAGTCGCGGGTCGGCGCGCAGCGGATCCGGTAGCAACCATGCGATCAACGACAGGCGCCGTCCCGGCCCGCTGAACAGGCCGGGAAGCCTGGGGTACGACCGCCGGGGCGTCACCGCTGCCAGGCGTCGATGGCCCGTACGCCGTCGCGCGTGACCCGGTCCATGACGGCGGGGTTGCCGCTGCTGCCCTCCCAGCCCTGGTCGTTGAACACGGTCACCGCCCCGGCGACACGTGCCACGGTGATCTGGCTGGACGCGTCGCGGCCGGTGGGGTCGCCGTTCAGGCTCTCCTCGTCCCAGGTCCGGGTCAGCACCAATGCCTCGTCCCCGACGCCGGGCAGGGCTCGGCTCTCGACCGTGACGGGGTTCCCACCCTGGTCGTAGGAGGGGCACGCCTGCACGGCACCCCGGAGTCGTCGCATGTAGGCCGAAGCGCCGTCGCCCTCGAAGGTGAAGATGGTCTGGTGGATCATGCCCTGCGGCACGTTGCTGGCTGGTTCGTCCGGCTTCTTGTAGGTGACGGTCATCGCGGCGCTCGCGGTGACCTGTCGGCCTCCGGTGCCGAACTCGTTGCCGCACAGCGTCGGCAGGGCGTCCGCGACGGGCGTCGCCCGCCGGGGGGACTTCAGCAGCTCACGGGGCAGTTCGACGAAGGCGGACGTCGGGATGGTCGCCGGGGCGCTCGCGCTCGGAGGCGGCTGGTCCACCGTGTCCGTTGCCGCCGGCATGGTCACCGGTGGCGCGGGTGACGGGGTCGAATCGGTGGGGTCCGCATCGGCGGTGCAGGCGGTGGTCAGCGCCACGGCGCCGAGCAGCGGCAGGGTCAGCGCGAGCAGTCTTCGCGCTCGGGTGGCCGGCAGCGGTGTGTCGTGGCTCATCATCACCTCTTCGTTCCACCCAGGTTTCCCTACGACGACCCGCCCGAAACGACGACCGCCGACGGTCGTCAGCTCGGGTCGGGTATCCAGGACGCCAGCACGGTGGGATCGGCGACCGCGCCCAGGACCCGCGCACGCTCCTGCTCGGTCAGCGGGAGCGCCCGGAGCCGGGTGCCCCAGTCGGGCACCCGTTCAAGCTCGTCCAGCGCGACCGACAGCTCGATCAGCCCGGCGAGCGCCAGCGCCTGCTCGACCGTCGGCGCGTTGTCGCCGTGCCGGCGCCGCCCCGAGTTGAGCGCCCGGAACGCCGCCCGGTCGTCCATCTTGAACTCGCGCAGGATCCGGGCGTTGTCGAGCACCCGGGCCAGCCCCTGCAACTTCTTCGACCCGCCGTACTCCACCTCCGCCGGCTCGTCCCGCTGGATGAAGATGATGGTGTTGCCCGACGGGTCGACGATGCTGAACCGCGACGCGCCGGGGCGGTAACGGGTCATCCGGGGCAGTCCCCTGCCGAGCACCTTGCCGTAGGCGCCGCGCATCGCGTCGGTGAACGCCGCGTGGTACGCGGCGACCGCGTCGACCATCACCAGGCAGCCGCCGGTGTTCTCCGCCGACGGGTCCACGCCGCTCGGCGCGCGACCGTAGTGCAGCGCGAACCCACTCCACTGGAAGGCCAGGTAGACGTACGGCTTCGTCTGCTCGTAGGTCACCTCGAACCCGAGCGCACGCCAGAACGCCAGGGTCTCCTCCGGCGACACGCAGTGCAGCAGGGGCACCGTGGTCTCGTTCGGCTGGACACGGTCCTCGTTCGTCGTCATCGCCACTCCCGGTCCGGTCGACAGGCCGGCCATTGTGCCAGCGCCAGGGAAGGGCCACGACCGCGTTTCCTCCTACCCAGGGAGGAGGCCCACTCCGACCGTCGGCCGCAACCGGGGCTCGCGGTCGGACGCTTTCGGCGTACGTGGTGGGGAGCATCTACAGACATGACTATCGCGCTGCGTCGGGCGGCACACTGGCACCGCCCACTCATGGTCTTCGTCTACGCGATGGCGGTGCTCACCGTCATCTCGGCGGTCGGCATCCTCGTCGACTCGCGGGTCCTCACCGGTTCGCCGATCTGGCTCAAGCCGTTCAAGTTCGCCGTGTCCTTCGTGGTGTACGGCACGACCCTCGCCTGGATGCTCTCCCTGCTGCCGCGGCGCAGCCGGGTCGCGGAGTGGGCCGCCACGGTGGTCGTCGCGATGGCGGTGATCGAGATGGTGGTGATCGTCGGGCAGGTGGTACGCGGGCAGACCAGCCACTTCAACGACACCACACCCCTGAACATCGCCCTCTTCACGGCGATGGGTGCGGCGATCATGGTGCTGTTCGTCGCGCACCTCATCCTCGGGATCGTGGTGCTGATCCGGCGGATCCCCGACCGGGTCGCCGCCCGCGCGGTCGGGTGGGGGCTGGGCCTGTCGCTGCTGGGCATGCTGGCGGCGGTGCCGATGGTGCTGCCCGGTCAGGACCCGGGGGTCGAGGGGATCAGCGGCGCACACGCGGTCGGCGTGGCCGACGGCGGACCGGGGCTGCCGGTGGTCGGCTGGAGCACCACCGGTGGGGACCTGCGGATCGGGCACTTCGTGGGGCTGCACGCCCTCCAGGCGCTGCCGATCCTCGCGATCCTGCTGAGCCGGTTCCTCGGGACACGGCTCGACGAGCGCACCCGCGCGCGACTGGTGGTCGTCGCCGGCGGGGCGTACGGCGTACTCACGGTGTTGTTGACCTGGCAGGCCCTGCGCGGACAGCCACTGCTGCGTCCGGACGCGCTCACGCTGGCCGTCGTCGCGGCCCTGCTGGCCGCGACGGCGACCGCCACCGGCCTGGTGCTGGCTCGACGGCGCAGCCCGGAACTGGCGCTGGCCGCATGACCGCCACGCTGTTCACCCTGACGTTCACGGTGGCCGCGCCGTTCTGGGCGCTGATGATCCTCCTGCCGCGCTGGTCGTGGACCGCCCGGATCATCTCGTCACCGCTGATCGTGCTGCCGGTCGTGGTGATCTACGCGCTGCTGGTGCTCCCGGCGTTCGGCGACGTGCTGCCGGCCGTGGCGTCGCCGACCCTGGACGGGGTGCGCGACCTGCTCGGCACCTCGAACGGCGCGGCGGCGGGATGGGCGCACATGATCGCGTTCGATCTGTTCGTCGGGCGGTGGGCGTGGCTGGACAGCCGGGAACGGGGGGTACCGGCGCTGGTCATGGCTCCGGTGCTGGTGCTGACCATCCTGCTCGGACCGCTCGGCCTGGCCGCCTACCTCGCCGTTCGGTCCCGGTGGCGGCGGTCGACGGTCGCCGCCCCCGAGCCGCAGCGCCTAGGCTGACCTCCGTGGGGTGGGCGGGACGGCTGTTCGACACGCGGGACACGCTCGTGCGGATGGCGCTGCTCGACCTCAGCGGCCTGGGTTACCTGGTCTTCGGCACCCAGGCCGGCCGCCCGCCGACGGCCACGCAGTGGGTCCTCGCGGTGGTCGCGTTCACCGTCGCGCTGGTGCTGCACCGTCGGCCGCTGGTCAACCTGCTGGCGCAGGCCGCGCTGCTGGCGGTCGCGATCCCCCTGGTCGACGACATCATGATCAATCAGGTCGGCGCCAGCTGGGCCCTGCTCGAGGTGACCATGCGGGCGCGCCGGGCACGCACGATCTGGCTGGCCACCGGTCTGCTGGCCGTGGTCGATCTGACCGACTCGATCGGTGATCCGGTCGGCCGGGTCACCTCCGGAGTCTTCGGGCTGACCCTGGAGGTCGGCGTGCCGTTGCTGCTCGGTCTGGTCATCCGGGCCAACCGGGAGCTGGGTCGGCAGGCCGTGGAGCGGGCGGCGGCGGAGCAGCGCCGGCACGAGTCGGAGAGCCGCGCCGCGCGCGCCGACGAACGCAGCGCCATCGCCCGGGAGCTGCACGACGTCGTCGCGCACCACGTGGCGTCGATGGTGCTGCGGATCGGCGTGGCACGGCACGTCCTCACGGACCTGGATCCCCGGGTCGGCGAGGTGTTCGACGACGTGCACGGCACGGGGACCGCCGCGCTGGCGGAGCTGCGTCGGTTGGTCGAGGTCCTGCGCAACCCCGTCGGGGTACGCGGTGACGCGGCGCTGACCGCGATCGAGCCGTCGGCGCTTCCGGCCGCGCTCGGTGCGACGGTCGACCGGGCCCGCCAGGCTGGCATCACCGTGGAGGCCGACATCGACCCGGCCGTCGGTTCGCTCGACGCGGTACGCGGCCTGGCCGTGTTACGGCTGACGCAGGAGGCACTGACCAACGTGGCCAAGCACGCCGGATCGTCCGCGCTGGCGCGCGTCGTGGTGGCCGTACGCGACGGAGCCGTCCACTGGGAGGTCTCGGACGACGGGGGTGGCGCGGCGCCGGCGGCGATGCCGTCCGGCGGCGGTCACGGCATCACCGGCATGCGCGAACGCGTCGAGGTGCTCGGCGGCCGACTGGAGGCGGGCCCGACCGACGCGGGGTGGCGGGTGGGCACCGTCCTCGCGGCCGCGCCTGCCGCGTCCGCCACCGGGGCGGCGCCCCGGAACCGCGTGGCCCCGACCGACTCGCCCGCGCCGGCATGATCCGCGTCCTGCTGGTCGACGACCAGCACCTCATCCGCGCGGGGCTGCGCATGCTCTGCGACGCCCAGCCCGACATCGACGTGGTCGGCGAGGCCGACAACGGCCGCGACGCGATCCCCCTCGCCGCGCGGCTCCTCCCCGACGTGGTCATCATGGACCTGCGAATGCCCGGGGTCGACGGGATCACCGCCACGAGCCGGATCCTCGCCGAACGCCCCGCCACCCGCGTGCTCGTGCTGACGACCTTCGGCGACGACGACCACCTCTATCCCGCCCTCACCGCCGGCGCCTGCGGGTTCCTGCTCAAGGACGCGCCACCCGACGAGTTGCTGGACGGCATCCGCCGGGCCGCCGTGGGTGACAGCCCGTTCAGCCCCGAGGTGCTGCACCGCCTGGTCCAGCGCGCGGTGCACGCTCGCGCGGAGACCCCCCGACCGGTGCAGGGGCTGACCGCCCGGGAGCGGGACGTGCTGGACCTGGTCGCCGAGGGGCTGTCCAACACCGAGATCGCGGACCGGCTGCACATCGGCGTCACCACGGTCAAGACGCACATCACCAACCTGATGACCAAGACCGACAGCCCCAACCGCGTACGCCTGGCCCTGTTCGCCCGCGGCGTCTGAGTGGCCGCGTCGCCGCGGACACCTACCCCCTCATCCGCGCGGACACGGCGATCACGAGCACGAGCGGCACGATCAGCAGCGCCGGCGCGACCACCGGCAGGTGCAGGGCGACCAGGGCGCCGACCGCCGCGCCCGTCATCAGCGCCAGCAGGACCTGGGCCTTGGGTCGCAGGCTGCGCCACGGGTCGCGTGCGGCGACGCCGGCGATGAGGGTCGTGAGCGTCCCGGTCAGGTACGTGGAGGAGAGGCCGGGCACGCCGAACCGTTGGATGGCGCTGCTCTGCACCCCCAGCGCCGCCGCCGACAGCAGCAGGAGCGCGAGGTCGACGTGTTCGTCGTGGTGGGGGAGGTTGATCTCCCAGACGACGAGGAACACGACGAACACCAGGAGTTCCAGGACGAGCGCCCAGGTGACCCGTCGTGGCCAGACGGGATCGTCCGGCTGTGCCGAGCCGACGAGCCGGGCGCCGGCGAGGACACCGACGATGAAGCTGACGATGGCGCAGCCGGAGGTCAGGGCGAGTTCGGCGTCACCTCTGCCCGCGGAGAGTCCGAGCAGGACCATGTTGCCGGTCATCACGCTGGAGAAGGCGCCGCCGAGGGCGAGGAAGCCGATGGCGTCGGCGCTGCCGGTCAGGAAGGTGAGGACGACCACGAGGCCGTGCCGTCTCCGCAGGAGACGCTGCCGTCCCTCCGCAGGGGCCGAGGGGTGGATGACGCGGGGCACTGCGCTGGACACTGTCGGCTGCCCTCCAAAGATTGTTCTTCGTATACACTTTGTCCCGGATGATTCACGGAGAGGCGATCCAGGTGGCTGAAGACCTGCGGGACAAGCTCGGCGCCCAACACCTGCCGCTACGCGATCAGGTCCTCGCCGCCCTGCGGACAGCCATCATCGACGGCGACTACCTGCCCGGCGAGCGGCTCACCGAGGATCGGCTGGCCGAAGACTTCGGCGTCTCCCGCAACCCCGTCCGGGAGGCGCTGCGCGTCGCGGAGGCCGAGGGCTTCGTCGTGATCCTCCCCCGCCGCGGCGCGGTCGTCGCGTCGCCGAGCAGCGGCACCATCTCGGACATGTTCGTCGTCCGCGAGCGTCTGGAGTCACTCGCCGCCCGGCTGGCGGCCGAACGGGCGACCGCCGCCGACGTGGCCGCCCTGCGCGTGCTGCTGGAGCAGGGCCGCGAGGCGACCGAACGGCAGGACCTGCGCCGGGTCGCCGAGTTGAACAGCGCCCTGCACCTGCGGATCCTCCAGATCAGCGGAAATCCCTGGCTGTCGTCGATCGCCAAGGCGCTCTACCTCCATGTCCAGTGGGTCTTCCGGCTGGGCGCCGCGGAACGCGCCCCGCACTCGTGGGCCGAGCACATCCAGTTGGTCGACGCCATCGAGTCAGGCGACGGGGACCGCGCCGAGCGGGCCGCGCTCGCCCACCTCGACGCGGCCTCCGCAGCCGCCTACGAGAACGCCGAGGGCGGGTACGGCGCCCGCTAACGACCGCACGCGTAGCCCTGCATCCCCCGCGGGTTCGCCCCGGCGGCGAGCACGCCCGTGTCGGGGTCACGGGTCACGGCGCACAGCCGGCCGAGGCTCCACCCGTCGGAGAGCCGCACCTCGTGCCCGTACGCCCGCAGGGCCGCCAGCACGTCCTCGTCGAGCCGGTCCTCCACCACCAGGACGCCGGGCTCCATCTCCCGCGGGTAGAACGACCCCGGCAGGCTGACGGTGTGGAACGCGGGCGCGTCGATGGCCTCCTGGAGGGACTGACCGCCGACGAGATGGCGGAGCAGGAACGGCACCTGCCACTGGTCCTGCTGATCGCCGCCGGGTGTGCCGCACGCCAGCACCGGCTGCCCGTCGCGGTGCACCATCGTCGGGCTCAACGTCGTACGCGGCCGCCGGCCCGGAGCGAGTGACGAGGCCAGCCCCTCCTCCAGCCAGAACATCTGCAGCCGGCTGCCCAGCGGGAAGCCGAGATCCGGGATGGTGGGCGAGCTCTGCAACCAGCCGCCGCTCGGGGTTGCGGAGATCATGTTGCCCCAGCGGTCGACCACGTCCACGTGGCAGGTGTCGCCGCGGGTCACCCCGTCCGCCTGCACCGTCGGCTCCCCCGTCGTCGGGTCCGTCGGGTCGGCATGACGGGCGGCCCCCGGTCGGACGTGCGCCGGAAGGTGGGGTTCCGCCCCGTCGGGACGCCCCGGTCGCAGTTCCCGGGACGCCCGGTCGCCGATCAGGGCCGCCCGCTCCCGCGCGTACTCCCGGGAGAGCAGCGCCTTGGCGGGCACGTCGGCCCCGTCGCCGTACCAGGCCTCGCGGTCGGCGAAGGCGAGCTTGAGCGCCTCGACCTGGGCGTGGACGCCGGCGGCGGTCGCCGGGTCGTACGCGCCGGGGTCGTCGAGCGCGTCGAGGACGGACAGCGTCTCCAGCAGCACCGGGCCCTGGCCCCAGAACCCGGTCTTCGCCACCGAGTAGCCGTGCCAGTCGAGGGTGACCGGGGCCTCCCAGGTCGCCGAGTAGGCGGCCAGGTCGGCGCCGGTGACGAGACCGGCGTGGGGGCTCCCGCTGGAGTCCTGGAACGGCTCCCTGCTGAACCGGTCGATCGCCTCGGCGACGAAACCCGTACCCCAGGCGCGACGCGCGGCCTCGATCTGCGCCTCCCGGTCGGCGCCGGCCGCCCGCCCGGCCTCGACCAGTCTCCGCAGGGTCCGCGCGTACGCCGGGTTGGTGAACATCTCCCCCGCCGCCGGTGGCCGGCCGCCGCGCAGCCACAGCTGGGCGGAGGTGTACCAGTGCTCCTCGAACAGCGACCGCACGGCCGCCACGGTGTCCCCGACCCGGCCGATCAGCGGGTGGCCTGCGGCGGCGTAGCCGATCGCCGGCTCCAGCACCTCGTCGAGGGAGAGCGTGCCGTGGTCACGCAGCAGGAGGAGCCAGGCGTCCACGGCGCCGGGTACGGCCGCCGCGAGCGGACCGGACCCGGGGATGAGGTCCATGCCGAGCGAGCGGAAGTGCGCGATGGTGGCGCCGGCCGGCGCCGGCCCCTGCCCGCACAGCACCTTCGGAGCGGGGTCCTGGGCCGTCGCCACGATGGCCGGCACCTCACCACCGGGGCCGTTGAGGTGTGGTTCGACGACGTGCAGGACGAACCCGGCGGTGACCGCGGCGTCGAAGGCGTTCCCGCCACGTTCGAGGATCCCCATGGCCGCCTGGCTGGCGAGCCAGTGCGTCGAGGACACCATGCCGAAGGTTCCCTGGAGCGTCGGTCTGGTGGTGAACGTCATGACAACACCTCACTCTTGTGTGCGGCCCGAACGTCGGGCCCGCTGCCGTCCGGCTGGACCAGGTGGCACGCGGCCATGCCGTCGCCGATCCCCACCTGTGCCGGCACCTCCGTCGCGCACCTGTCGAACGCGAGCGGGCACCGGGTGCGGAACCGGCAGCCGGACGGCGGGTCGAGCGCGGACGGGAGGTCGTCGCCGAGCAGCACCGGCCGACGCTGCCGCTGAAGGACCGGGTCGGCCACCGGTGCGGCCGACAGCAGCGCCTGCGTGTACGGGTGGGCGGGAC
>NZ_QGKR01000025.1 GCF_003172955.1 Micromonospora acroterricola
ATGTACGACGATCCGCTGTGCCGGGTCCGGCGGCGAGCGTCCGCGCCGCCGGACCCGGCACAGCTGATCGTCGTACATCGCATCACCCACCCCTCGTCGAACCGGGAGCAGTACGTGAGTCGGGCCTTCAGTGCGCCGTTTCCACCGGATCGACGGGGGGTGGCCGCGTCCCGGGACACCGGGGCGGGCCGCTCCGGCGGCACCGCCCGGGCGGTGACCCGGACGCTCAGCGACGACCCGCTGGGCGGCACGGTACGACGTACCGTGCTGCCCAGCGGCCTGCGCGTGCTGACCGAGGCGATCCCGGCGATGCGCAGCGTCTCGTTCGGCGTCTGGGTGTCGGTGGGCTCCCGCGACGAGACCGGCACGCAGGCCGGCGCCGCGCACTTCCTGGAGCACCTGCTCTTCAAGGGCACCCACAAGCGCACCGCCCTGGAGATCTCCTCGCAGATCGAGGCGGTGGGTGGCGAGACGAACGCCTTCACCACGAAGGAATACACCTGCTACTACGCCCGCGTGCTGGACGAGGACCTGCCGCTGGCGATCGACGTGATGTGCGACCTGGTCGCCGACTCGCTGCTGGAGCCGGCCGACGTGGAGACCGAGCGTGGCGTGATCCTGGAGGAGATCGCCATGCACGACGACGAGCCCGGTGACGAGGTCCACGACCTCTTCGCCCGCGCCGTCTACGGTGACCACCCGCTGGGCCGACTGATCTCCGGCACCGAGGAGACCGTCACGCCGATGACCCGGCGGCAGATCCAGAGCTTCTACCGGCGCCGTTACACCGCGCCGCAGATCGTCATCGCCGCCGCCGGCAACCTTGACCACGCCACCGTGGTCAAGCTGGTCCGCCAGGCGGTGCGCGGCACCCCGCTGGACAGCGACCCGGCGACGCCGGCGCCGCACCGCGAGGCCACCCCGGCGGTACGCACCAAGCCGGCCACCACCCTGGTCGAGCCGAAGGAGACGGAGCAGGCGCACGTCATCCTCGGCTGCCCCGGCATCGACCGCCTCGACGAGCGGCGCTTCGCCCTCGGCGTGCTCAACAACGTGCTCGGCGGTGGCATGTCCAGCCGGCTGTTCCAGGAGATCCGCGAGCAGCGGGGCCTCGCGTACTCGGTCTACTCGTACGCGAGCCAGTACGCCGACAGCGGCCTGTTCGCCGTCTACGCCGGCTGCGCGCCGGGCAAGGTGGACGAGGTGCTGGCCCTGACCCGCGCCGAGCTGGCCCGGGTGGCTTCCGAGGGGCTGACCGAGGCCGAGGTGGCCCGGGGCAAGGGGATGAGCAAGGGCTCGTTCGTGCTGGGCCTGGAGGACACCGGTTCCCGGATGAGCCGGCTGGCGAAGGGCGAGCTGCTCTACGGCGACCTGATGCCGGTGGACGAGCTGCTCCGCCGGGTCGACGAGGTCACCGTGGCGGACGTGAACATCCTCGCCGCGGAGCTGCTCGCCCGGCCGATGTCGCTGGCCGTGGTCGGCCCGTTCGGCGCCAGCGACTTCACCGACTGAGGGCCGCCGCCGCTCGATCGGCGGACGTCTCGGCAGGTGGTGGGGGCCTGATCCGGCAGGGGAGACCCGTCCCGATTGGGATAGGTTGTGCCCCGTGACTGACGAGCAGTGGAGAAACCCGGACGAGCCGGTGCGGGTCGGTGTCCTCGGTGCGCGGGGCCGGATGGGCATCGAGGTGTGCAGGGCGGTGGACGCCGCCGACGACCTCGAGGTCGTGGCGATGGTCGACCAGGGTGACGGCCTCTCCGCCGCCTCCGACGCCGAGGTGGTCGTCGACTTCACCACGCCGGACGTCGTCATGGACAACCTGCGCTGGTGCATCGACCAGGGCATCAACGCGGTGGTCGGCACCACGGGCTTCACCGAGCAGCGGCTCGAGCAGGTGCGTGGCTGGTTGGCCGGCAAGCCGGGGGTAGGCGTGGTGATCGCGCCGAACTTCGGCATCGGCGCGGTGCTGATGATGCAGTTCGCCGCCCGGGCCGCCCGGCACTTCGAGTCCGTCGAGATCATCGAGCAGCACCACCCGCGGAAGCTGGACGCTCCGAGCGGCACGGCCACGCACACCGCCCGGCAGATCGCCCGGGCCCGCGCCGAGGCCGGACTCGGTCCGGTGCCCGACGCCACCAAGGACGAGGTGCCGGGCGCGCGGGGCGCCGAGATCGACGGGGTACGCGTACACGCCGTGCGCGCCACCGGGCTCGTCGCCCACCAGGAGGTGCTGTTCGGCACCACCGGCGAGACGCTGACGATCCGGCACGACTCGTACGACCGGGCGTCGTTCATGCCGGGCGTGCTGCTGGCCGTACGCGCGGTGCGCAACCGTCCCGGCCTCACCGTCGGCCTGGACGCCCTGCTCGACTGACCGATCCGCTCCTCGCCCGCACGCCGATCCGCACGCCCGCACGCCGATCCGCACGCCCGCACGCCGATCCGCGCGCGCCCGCCGATCCGCGCGCGCCCGCCGATCCGCGCGCGCCGGCC
>NZ_QGKR01000023.1 GCF_003172955.1 Micromonospora acroterricola
CCACACCCCCAACGCGCCCACCGCAACGAACACCAGCACCGAACACAGCAGCAGCTTGACCACCCGGCAACCCTGCCACGGGGACGTAGGGTGCAGGAGTGCGCCTGGCCACCTTCAACCTGCTGCACGGACGATCCCTCACCGACGGGCTCGTCGACCCCGACCGACTCACCGCCGCCGTCGGCGCCCTCGACGCCGACGTGCTGGCGCTGCAGGAGGTCGACCGCGACCAGACCCGCAGCGGCAACCTCGACCTCACCGCCATCGCCGCCCGCGCCCTCGACGCACCCCACCACCGCTTCGCCGCCGCCGTCGTCGGCACCCCCGGCGAACGGTTCCGCCCCCTGCGCCACGACGACGACGGCCACGGCGAACCCTGCTACGGCATCGGGCTGATCAGCCGGCTGCCGGTGCGCAGCTGGCAGGTCACCCGCCTCAAGCCGGCACCGGTACGCTCCCCGGTCTACGTCCCCGGGCCCGGCGGCGGCCTCATCCTGCTGCACGACGAACCCCGCGTCGTGCTCGCCGCCGTCCTGGACACCCCGTACGGCCCGCTCACCGTCGCCGCGACCCACCTGTCCTTCGTCCCCGGCTGGAACGCCCGCCAGCTACGCCAGACCATCCGCGCCCTGCGCGCGCTGCCCGGGCCCCGCGTCCTGCTCGGCGATCTCAACCTGCCCGCCGGCGCGGCCCGCCTCATCTCCGGCTGGCGCCCCCTGGGCCGCCGCCCGACCTACCCCGCCGGTCAACCCCGCGTGCAACTCGACCACATCCTCGCCGACCGGCAGGCCCTCAACCAGCTCCCACCGGTACGGGCCGTCACCGCGCCGCTGTCCACCATCTCCGACCACCGACCCCTGCTGGTCGACCTCGGCTGAACCCGTCACCCCGGAAACCCCGCCGACGCGGTGGGGCCCCACCAGGTCACCGCGTAGCGGGGGAGAGGCAGCACCCCAGCCGCAAGATTCCCTCAAGATCATTGCATCGACGAACTCCGACGATCATGCTGGGCGAAACCCGCGCCACGATCAACCAGTCGGAGGCCACATGAGACGCCAGCGGTCCATCGCCATAGCCGTATCCACCCTCCTCGCCGTCACCCTCACCTCCGCACCCACCGCCGCCAGCGCGCAGAGCGCGGCCGAACCCCACCAGGTCACCAACCTCACCATCCGCCAGGCCGACGGGTACGCCACCCTCGCCTGGCAACCCGTCGACGGCGCCACCGACTACCAGATCGAACGCACCGCCGTCGACGCCGACGACACCCCCACCGGCCCCGCCACCATCGTCGGCGTGTGGCGCCCCAACCGTCAGATCAACCAGGAGTCACCCACCTTCGCCGACGCCGGCTTCAACCCCGGCGACACCTTCCGCTGGCGCGTACGCGCCCGCACCGGCACCACCGAACAGCCCTACTCCGACCCGGTCGTCGCCACCACCACCGCACCCTGGGGCAACCCCACCACCCCCGGCCAGCAACTGCGCACCCAGTGGGAGACCACCCACGCCGCGCAGTACACCAGCGACACCGACGAGTACGCCTACACCGCCGCCATCGACGCCCTCAGCGACCGCGTCCGCGTCGTCGAACTCGGCCGTACCCTGCAGAACCGACCCATCAACATGATGGTCATCGGCAACCCTGCCCCGCCGGCGACACCGGCCGCCGTCGCCGCCACCGCACCCGTCGCCATCAACTGCAACGTGCACGGCAACGAGCCCGGCGACCGCGAAGCCTGCCTCATCATGGCCCGGCAACTCGCCTTCAGCACCGACCCCCGCATCACCGACCTGCTCAGCCACACCACCGTCCTGATCGTCCCCACGATCAACGGCGACGGTCGGGCCAACAACACCCGCGGCAACTCCACCGGCCAGGACCTCAACCGCGACTACTCGCTGATCCGGCAACCCGAGACCGCCGCGTACATCAAGATGGTCCGCGACTACCGACCCGTCGCCGGCTACGACGGCCACGAGTTCGGCAACTCCCGCGCCGGCGACCTGCCGATGCTGCCGCCCCGCCACCAGAACGTCGCCCAGCCCATCTTCGACCAGTCCCAGGACATGATCGAAGGCCACATGTACACCAAGGGCGCCGAAGCCGGCTGGTGGGCCTGCCCCTACGGCTGCGAAGGCGGCGGCAACGTCGGCCTCAGCGAGGAAACCATCCTCCGCAACACCCTCGGGCTCAAGAACGTCACCAACTCCCTGCTCGAGCTGCGCAGCTCCGGCGGACAGACCCGACCCGACGAGGGCAACACCGCCAACAACCGGCGCCGCAAGACCTACTCGGCCCTGTGGACCTTCCACCAGTTCCTCGACTACCACCGCGCCGACCTTGGCGACATCCTCGGCGCGCGCGCCGAAGCCATCGAAACCCAGGCCGCCAACACCGGCCGCCTCGTCTTCCGCGGCTCCCGGCCGATCCCCGCCCACCCCGCGCCGCACCCCGGCGACAGC
>NZ_QGKR01000194.1 GCF_003172955.1 Micromonospora acroterricola
GCGTCGATCAGAGGTAGTTGTCCGCCTCCTCGCAGACCTTGTCGAGGCCCTTCATCGCCGCGTCGTACGCGCTCTTGTTGCCGGCCGCGGCCGCGCCGAGGGCGGTGGTCAGCTTGTCGAGGCAACTGGCGATGACCTTCTTCTGCCGGGCCTGCTCGTCGCGGTCGTTGCGCGTTCCAGTCAGGTCCTGCTCGGTGTTGTCGAGCTTCGCCTGCATGGTCTGCAGGTCGGTCCTCAGCTTGGTGATCTCCGTGGTGTTGGCGGCAATGGTGTCGTCACGCTGGCTGACCTGACCGGCGAGGCGCTTCTCGGTCCGGTTCAGCTCGCTGTTCTTCGTGACGAACAGCCCGGTCATCACCCCACTGACGACGAAGAGCAGCGCGGCCACCAGGGCCAGCACCAGCACCGCCCGACCTCGACCGGCTGCCGGCGCACCGGCCGGGCCATACGGCGTCGCCATCCCGGGCGGAGCCGACATCGGCTGGCCGTACGCCGCGCCGGAGACCGGCTGGCCGTACGCCGGGCCCGAGACCGGCGGCGCCGACATCGGCTGGCCGTACGCCGGGCCGGAGACCGGCGGCGTGGAGACCTGTCCGGGGTATGGCGGTGCGCTGGCGGGATAGCTTGGCCCGCCCTGCGGTACGCCGTGCTGCGGGGGCACCGGCTGGGCGGCCCCGTACTGCGGCGCGCCCTGGCCCGGCCCGTACTGCTGCGGCGTGGGCTGGCCCGGCGCGTACTGCTGCGGGGCCGGCTGGTGCGGGGCGGCCTGGTGCGGGGCGGCCTGGTGCGGGGCGGCCTGGTGCGGGGCGGCCTGGCCGGCCGGGTACCGCACGGTCGGGTCGTCGTACGAACGGGCGGCCGGCGGCCCGGCGGCGTACGAGACGGTCTGGTCCGCGGCGGACGGCGGCTGGCCCGGGGCGGACGGCGGCTGGTCCGGGCCGGTCGGCGGCGTCGGGGAGGCCGGCGGGAGACCGTCCGGCGCGGTCGGTGGCTGGGACATCTGTTCCTCCAGGTGAGCAGGTCCCGCGCCGATGGGCGCGACGGACCGGGTGCGGCGGCGGGATACGCCGGGGGCCGCAGATTGGGCGGGATCGGGAAACGGCCGGCGATGGCCGTGGGTGGCGCGGCGGCGATGCCTCCGGCCGTCAGGTCAGCAGATCTTGAAACCGTCGCAGGCGACCTTGATCGGTACGGCCAGCCCGATGCCCTCGGCGTCGCGCGCCTTGGCGGTGGCGATGCCGACCACCTCCTTGCTGCCGTTGATCACCGGCCCGCCGGAGTTGCCCGGGTTGATCGGGGCGTCGAACTGGAGTGCCGGCCCGGAACCGCCCTGGGCGGCGCGCAAGGCGCTCACCACACCGGTGGTGACGCTGTCCTCCAGGCCGAGCGGAGCGCCGACGACGACGATCTGTTGACCGGACTTCACCGCGGCGGGCGCGGTGACCAGACCGGTGAACTTGCCACTGGTCCGCAGCTGCGCGACGTCGTTCGTCTTGTCGACCTTGATGATGGTGGCCGGGAAGCGCTGGTCGGTGCGCTCCAGGAAGACCTGGCGTCCGCCGCCGTCCCAGACCGCCTCGACAACGTGGAAGTTGGTGAACAGGTTCGTTCCGCCACCGGCCGCCGGCTTGCCCACCGCGAACGCCGTGCCGGTGAACTCCCCGGCCCGCACCCGGAACACGCTGGGCAGCACGGCGCTCGCCACCGCCTCCGGGTTGAACGCGGCGCCGGCCTGCTTCTCCAGCGCCTCCGCGCGCTTCTCCAGGCCGTCGAGGCGGGTGCCGTCGCCGTCCTGGGCCTGCGCCAACCGCCGGTCGGTGTCGGCGAGCCGGTCGCCGAGCCGGTCGAGCTGGTACGCCTGCACGCCGGCCACCGCCGCCAGCACCACGACGGCCAGCGTGGCGAGCACCGCCGGCCAACGGCGGCGGGTGGGACGGGTGGTCGGCTGCGGGACGGCGCCCGGCCAGCCGGCCTGCACCGGCGCACCGGGGTAACCGGCGGTGGCGAACGGCGGTGCGCTGGCCTGGTCGCCGGGGGGTGGGTAGCCACCGCCGCCCGGGAGACCCGGTCCCGAGGACGAAGGGTGGACCGGTGCGGCCGGCGGGTAGGCCCCGCCACCGGCGCCCGCCACCGGGGCACCGGCCGCGTACGGCACGGCGCTGCCCGGCGCGGTCGTGCCGTACGGGCGAGACGGCGCGGAGCCGTACGCCGCCGGCGCGGAACCGTGCGGCGCACCCGGCGCGGGGGCAGGCGGCGCCTGCGCGGAACCGTGCGGCGCGGAGGCATGGGCCGCGCCCTGGGGTGCACCCGGTGCGGAGGCGTAGGGCGCCTGCGCGGCGCCGTACGGCGCGCCCGGCGCGGAGGCCTGGGGCTGGGCAGCCGCCGCCGAGCCGTGGGGGGCCTGCGGCGAGCCGGGCTGACCAGCCGGTGCCGAGCCGT
>NZ_QGKR01000254.1 GCF_003172955.1 Micromonospora acroterricola
AGAGGTGTATAAGAGACAGGCCGAGCCGGTGGCCGCGTCCGACGGTGAGGCACCGAAGCCGCGTCGCCGCCGGCGCCGCCGTGGTGGCGGTTCCGGCGCGGGTACGCCGGCCGAGGCCACCGCCGACTGACCCACTGCCACACCCGACATCCCCCGCACCGCCCCGCGCGGTACGGGGGATGTTCCCTTCCCACCCCACCTCCGGAAGATGGAACGATGCCCGAACCACTGGACGCCGCCCTGACCGAGGTCCGGGCGCTGCTGCTCGACCCCACGCTGACCCGGGCGGTGGCCGCCGGGCGCCGCCGCGGGCACCGCCCCACGGTGGTCCGGGCCGAGCTGCGGCCGGTGACGCTCAAGGCCGGGCCCCGCCTCCAGATCGCCACCTCCGACGGCGCCCGCCCGTACACCCGCAACGTCGCCCCCGGGCCGGACACCGCCGCGGCCGTTGACGAGCTGCTCGCCGAGCCGTTCGGCAACTGGCACGTGGAGACGGCCGACGCGACGCTCCAGCTACGGGTGACCAAGTCCGGCGAGGCGCAGGTGCACCGGGCCGCGACGGCCCGGCAGGCCGCCACGCCGAGCGGAAACGACCGGGCGAAGGAGTACCTGCTCGACCCGGGCGACGAAATCTTCGCCGAGATCGGCGGTTCGGCCGCCAAGCGCCGTCAGGTGGACGCGTTCCTGCGCGCGCTGGCAGCGACGCTGCCCGACGAGCTGACCGGCCCGCTGCGAGTGGTCGACCTGGGCTGCGGCAACGCGTACCTGACCTTCGCCGCGTACCGCTACCTGTCGCGTCGGGGGCTCGACGTCGAGCTGGTCGGCGTGGACGTCCGGGAGGACCAGCGGCGGCGCAACACCGAGCTCGCCCAGCGACTGGGCTGGGCCGACCGGGTCAGTTTCGTGGCCGGCACCATCGCCGACGCCGTCGTCGACCCCGCCCCGGACCTGGTGCTCGCGCTGCACGCCTGTGACACCGCCACCGACGAGGCGCTGGCCCGCGCGGTGCGCTGGGAGGCCCGCTGGGTGCTGGCGGCGCCCTGCTGCCACCACGACCTGGCGAAGCAGCTACGCGCCCACCCCGCACCGGCCCCGTACGAGCTGCTGACCCGGCAGGGCATCCTGCGCGAGCGCTTCGCCGACGTGCTCACCGACGCGTTGCGGGCCGGGCTGCTGCGGGTGCACGGTTACCGGGCCGAGGTGGTGGAGTTCGTGGACTCCCAGCACACCCCGCGCAACCTGCTGATCCGCGCCCGTCGGACCGGCACCGGGGCCACTGGCGCTCAGCGCGCGGAGTACCGCGAGCTGGTGGACCAGTGGCAGGTCACGCCCCGGTTGGAGACCCTGCTGGCAGCCGACGAGCCGCCCGCCGCCTGACGACGGCGGGTCGCCCCTGGCCGGTCAGCGGCGGCGGTCGCCGTTGCCGCCCCGGCCCCGCCCACCGACAGGCTCGCCGGCGCCACGGTCGACGGCCGACACCCGGTCACCGCCGCCCCCGCTGGGAGGCCCGCTCGCTGTCGGCCGGGCCGGTCGGGAAGGGCACCACCTTGCCCGCGCTCTCGGCGTTGCCGGCAGCGGCGAAGGCGTTCCAGGAGATGTCGACCAGCAGCTTCTTCATCTCCGCGTGCCGGACGGAGGCGTTGTGTTGCAACGCCATCCGGGCGCCCAGGACCACCCCGACCAGCGTGGTGGTGATCGCGCCGGTGGCGGCCAGCACGTGGGTGCCGGTCGCCGAGTCGGTGCGGAGCACCAGGACCAGCAACCAGATCCAGAACGCGGCGGCGAAGACGCCGGCCTTGGCGACGAAGAAGAGGCTCACCGCACCGGGCTGGTACGGCTGCGGGCGGCTCGAGTCGGCCATGGTGCTCCTCGGGCGATGGTCCGGTCGGACGCGGCAGGCGAGCGCGCGCCATGCCGGGACGGGCACCGAGCTTAGTGGAAGAACGATGATGATCGCTCGATACCTGTTCCGGCCGGTTCACATCCTGGCGGAGGGAAGGTCCCGTCCACGGGACAGTTTGTGCGGTCAGTCAATAAATTCCGACGCTCGGCGTACTACCCTCAGGGGGCGCATCGCCCCAGTGCTTCGGCCGGGAGGGGAAGACCCGCAGGGATGGGTTCCGCAGACGTTTCACCACAGATGGCCTTCGCCCGCTTCGTTCGGCGCGCCATCGACGACGCTCGCGACGAACGCGGGTGGACCGTGACCGATCTTGCCTCGCACACGGGCGTTGGCCGTTCCACCGTGTTCCGTTGGTTGGCCGGTGACTGGCAGGATTACCCCGAACTCGCCAAGGTGCGCGGCTTCTGCTCCGCGCTCGACCTGCCGGTCGCGGCCGCGTTCCGGGCGCTCGGGCTGCCCGACGCCGGCCCGGCCC
>NZ_QGKR01000253.1 GCF_003172955.1 Micromonospora acroterricola
GCCGCCCACTCGGCCGGGCGGGTCGACCGGCCCGGCGCCGCCCGGCGGAGTGGGCGGCACGGCGGGGGCCAGCTCGTGCAGGAACCGGCTCGGCTGCTCCTCGTGATCGTCACCGCCGACGGCGGCCGACGCCACGGCGCTGACCAGCAGTCGGTGTCGGGCCCGGCTGATGGCGACGTGGAAGAGCCGGCGTTCCTCGTCCAGCAACGCCGAGGTCTGACCCACCACGTTCGCCGCGGTGGCGCCGCCGACGGACCGGCCGGCCAGCACGTCCACCAGCCGCTCCGAGCCGAGCAGGCTGCCGCGCAGCCGCAGGTCCGGCCAGATGCCCTCCTGCACCCCGGCCACGGCGACCAGATCCCACTCCAGGCCCTTCGCCGCGTGCGCGGTGAGCAGCCGGACAGCCGCGCCCCGGTCGGCGGTCGGGGCGATGGTGTCCGCCGGCAGGTCCTGGCCGAGCACATGGTCGAGGAAGACCTCGGTGCGTGCGCCGGGGAGCCGGTCGGTGAACCGGGCCGCGGCGTCGAAGAGCACCAGCACCGCGTCCAGGTCCCGGTCGGCCGCCTCGGCCCGCCGCCGCCGGGCCAGGTCCCCCTCGCCGGCTGCCGGTCGGCTCTGGCCGATCGCGCCGGCCCAGCGTTCGGCCAGCCCGCTGGCCTCCCAGACGGCCCAGAGCACGTCCTCGGCGGTCGCGCCCGGCCGACCGGCGGCGGCCCGGGCGGTGGCCAGCAGCCCGGCAACCGCCTGCGCCGGCTCCGCCCACCGCCGCTCGATGCCGGCCAACTCGGCCGGGTCACGCAACGCCTCGACGATCAGCTCGCCGGACGGGCGCCGGTCGCCGCCGGCCAGCGCCAGCGCGCGCAGGCCCTGCCGCAGCCGCCGTTCGGCCAGCGGGTCGGCGCCGCCCAGCGGCGAGTGCAGCAGCGCGACCGCCGCCTCCTCGTCCAGGCGGTCCGGCTCCAGCGCGCAGCGCAGCAGGAGCAGCAGCGGCGCCACCGCCGGTTGCAGGTGCAGCGGCAGGTCCTCGCCGTGCACCACGGTGGGTACGCCGGCCGCGTGCAGCGCGCGTTGCAGGGTGGGCAGCTGCAACGCGGTGGACCGCACCAGCACCGCCATCCGCGACCAGGGCACGCCCTCGAGCAGGTGCGCGGAACGCAGCGCGTGGGCCAGCCAGGCGGCCTCACTGGTCGCCGAGCGGAACGTGTGCACCTCGACCACGCCGGGCGGGGCATCCGGCAGGGGGTGCAGCCGGCGGTGCGCCGCCGGACCCCGCAGCCGGCGGCCCAGCCGGGCGATCGCGGCGAGCAGGCCCGGCCCGGCCCGGTAGGACGTGGACAGCAGCACCTGCGCGGAGGGCGCGCCGGAGGCGGTGCGGAACCGGTGCGGGAAGGTCGTCACGCCGGCCGGGTCGGCGCCCCGGAAGGCGTACGTCGAGGAATCCGGGTCGGCGAACGCGACCAGCGGCTTGCCCCCGCCCGCGATCACCGAGAGCAGGTCGAGCTGGGCGGGGTCGGTGTCGGCCAGCTCGTCGACGTACACGTGGGCGAGCCGGCGGCGCTCGGCGGCCAGCAGGTCCTCGTCGTCGCGCAGCAGCCCGGTGGCCGCCCGGACCAGCTCGGCCGGGTCGTACGCGATCGAACCCCGGTTGCTGACGTCGCGCAGCGCGAGCACCGCGACGTACTCCCGCAGGAAGCGCGCGGCGGCCGGCCAGTCGGCGCGGCCGAGCTTCTCGCCCAGCCGGGCCAGGTCGACCGGGCCGATGCCACGCTCGGCGGCGCGCATGAGCAGGTCGCGCAGCTGGCCGGCGAACGCTCGGGTGCGCAGCGCCGGGCGTAGGTCCGTCGGCCAGCCGACCGGGTCGTCCTCGGGCTCCTCGCCCACCACGTCCAGCAGCTCGCGGATGATCAGATCCTGCTCGGGGCCGGTGAGCAGGCGGGGCGACGGCTCACCCCGTTCGGCGGCGGCACGGCGGAGCAACCCGAAGGCGTACGCCGGGAAGGTGCGCACCAGCGGCTCGCGCAGCACCCGGTGGCCGTCCTGCGCCACGCGGGCCTCGATGCGCTGGCGCAGGGCGGTGGCGCCTCGACGGCCGAACGTCAGCACCAGGATGCGTTCGGGGTCGACCCCTTCGGTCACCCGGGCGGCGACCGCCTCGACCAGGGTGCTGGTCTTGCCGGTGCCCGGCCCGCCGAGCACCAGCATCGGCCCGTCGGTGTGCCCGACCACCTCCGCCTGCACCGGATCGACTCGCCGGCCGGCCCCGCCGGCCCCGGGCCCGGCTGCCCGCTCGTCCCCACCACCGCTGACGGCTCCATCACGGCCGGTCGACGCGCCGTCGCCGGCGGGCACGGTGCGGCCGTCGGACGCGCCGGTGCCGGCGGGCACGGTGCCGCCGGCAGGCGCGTCCCCGTCCCCCCGCGCCGGCCGGCGGCACCG
>NZ_QGKR01000022.1 GCF_003172955.1 Micromonospora acroterricola
GACCGGGACCGGGCGCGTCAGCGCCGCCGGCCTGGTCGATCGGCGGTTCCGGCTGGTCCGGTGGCTGTGGCTGGCTCGGCGCTTCCGGCCGGCTCGGTGCCTCCGGCTGGGCCGAGGGGTCGGGCTGGGCCGAGGGATCGGGGTGGTCCGGCGGTACGGGTGTGGAGGTCCGCTCGTCGGCGACCGCCGGCTCCGTGCCCGGGGTGCTCCCGTCCCCCGGACGGCCTGCTCCCGGCTGGGGCTCCGGCATCGGGGCAATCTCCTCTCGCGCCGGTCCGAGGTTAGTACCGTGCCGCCACCGTCGCCGACCGGGCGTCCGGCGGGAGTGCCGGCGGCCACCAGCGTCGATCGAGGCGTTGGGGCGGCGTGCGCGCGGTCGCCGCCGGGCGGCGCGTACCCTTGGGCATCATGAGTGCCCCGTCCACGACACCGCGCGCGGCCGCGACCAATTCCGTCTGGCCCCGGCTCGAGCCGCTGCTCCCTCAGGTCTCCAAGCCCATCCAGTACGTCGGCGGTGAGCTCGGTGCGGTGGTCAAGGACTGGGACGCGGCGACGGTGCGCTGGGCGCTGATGTATCCCGACGCGTACGAGGTGGGCCTGCCCAACCAGGGCGTGCAGATCCTCTACGAGGTGCTCAACGAGCTGCCCGACACCCTCGCCGAGCGGACGTACGCGGTCTGGCCCGACCTGGAGACCCTGATGCGCACGCACGGCGTGCCGCAGTTCACCGTCGACGCGCACCGGCCGGTCCGCGACTTCGACGTGTTCGGCATCTCCTTCTCCACCGAGCTCGGCTACACCAACATGCTCACCGCGATCGACCTGGCCGGCATCCCGCTGCTGGCCGCCGACCGCACCGACGCCGACCCGGTGATCGTGGCCGGCGGGCACGCCGCGTTCAACCCGGAGCCGATCGCCGACTTCATCGACGCCGCCGTGCTCGGCGACGGCGAGGAGGCGGTCCTGGAGATCACGGCGATCGTCCGGGAGTGGAAGGCGGAGGGCTCGCCGGGTGGCCGCGACGAGCTGTTGCTGCGGCTGGCCCGCACCGAGAGCGTCTACGTGCCGCGCTTCTACGACGTGGACTACCTGCCCGACGGCCGGATCCAGCGGGTCGTGCCCAACCGGGCGGACGTGCCGTTCCGGGTGCACAAGCGCACGACGATGGACCTGGACGCCTGGCCGTACCCGAAGAAGCCCCTCGTGCCGCTGGCCGAGACGGTGCACGAGCGGTACGCGGTGGAAATCTTCCGGGGCTGCACGCGGGGCTGCCGGTTCTGCCAGGCCGGCATGATCACCCGTCCGGTACGCGAGCGGTCGATCACGACGGTGGGGCAGATGGTGCGGGAGGGGCTGGAGTTCTCCGGCTTCTCCGAGGTGGGCCTGCTGTCGCTCTCCTCGGCCGACCACTCCGAGATCGGCGACATGTGCTCCGGGCTGGCCCAGCAGTACGAGGGCACCAACGTCTCGCTGTCGCTGCCGTCGACCCGGGTGGACGCGTTCAACATCGACCTCGCGCAGGAGCTGTCTCGCAACGGGCGGCGTACCGGCCTGACCTTCGCCCCGGAGGGCGGGTCGGAGCGGATCCGCAAGGTCATCAACAAGATGGTGTCGAAGGAAGACCTCATCCGCACCGTCGTCACCGCGTACTCCAACGGCTGGCGTCAGGTGAAGCTGTACTTCATGTGCGGCCTGCCCACCGAGACCGACGCCGACGTCCTGGAGATCGCGGACATGGCGCACGAGGTGATCCGGGCCGGTCGGGCCGCGACCGGTTCCAAGGACATCCGCTGCACGGTCTCCATCGGCGGGTTCGTGCCCAAGCCGCACACCCCGTTCCAGTGGGCCCCGATGGAGCGCCCGGAGGTCATCGACCACCGGCTCAAGATCCTGAAGCAGGCGATCAACTCGGACCGTTCGCTGGGTCGGGCGATCGGCTACCGCTACCACGACGGTGAGCCGTCGCTGATCGAGGGGCTGCTCTCCCGGGGTGACCGTCGGGTCGGCTCGGTGATCCGCAGGGTGTGGGAGAACGGCGGCCGGTTCGACGGCTGGAGCGAGCACTTCTCCTACCAGCGCTGGGTGGACGCGGCGGCCGAGACGCTGCCGGCGTTCGGGGTGGACCTCGACTGGTACACCACCCGGCAGCGCGATGAGCTGGAGGTCCTGCCCTGGGACCACCTGGACTCGGGCCTGGACAAGGACTGGCTCTGGCAGGACTGGCAGGATTCGCTCAGCGAGTTCGAGCAGGACGACTGCCGGTGGACCCCGTGCTTCGACTGCGGCGTCTGCCCCTCGATGGACACCGAGATCCAGATCGGCCCCACAGGCAAGAAACTCCTGCCCCTCACCCCGATCAAGACC
>NZ_QGKR01000021.1 GCF_003172955.1 Micromonospora acroterricola
GCCGAGGCGTGGGCGGCGTGCGCGCGGGCGGTCAGCTCCGCGGCCAGGGCCCACGCCTCGGCCACGTCCCGGTCCTGGGCCGCCGCACCCGAGCCGCCCGCCGTGTCCGCGTGCACGGTGGCCAGCCCGAGCCGGCGCTGCGCCGGCCCCTGCACCACCCGTACGCTCTGGATCCGGGCGTACGGCACGATCGCCAACTGCCGGGTGAGCAGCCCGGACCGGCTGGCGAAGACCTGCTCGAACAGGCCGGCGCCGAGCGCGCCCCGGCCCAGGGGGTGCAGCCAGCGCGTCCGGGGCGGCGGCGGGCTCAGCGCCAGCGCGTCGAGGCGTACCCCCGGAAGCACCTCCGCGACGATCATCGCCGCGGTCGGCAGGTCGCCGACCGGCAGCAGGCGGTCCGGCCGGTTGCGGTCGTCGGCCTCCGCGACGGAGTACCCGGCCACCTCGAGCCGCAGCCGCAGCCAGCCCTTCACCCGCCACAGCAGCGGCCAGGTGGCCCGCACGGTCTGCACCCGGTCCAGCGGCACGGTCTGCGCCCTGGTCTCCAGCAGGCCGTTGTGCACCCGCAGCGTGCCGCCGTCGCGGGCCAACCGGAAGTTCCAGTCGTCGAGGACCCGGCGGATTGGTTGCAGCAGCACACCGGCCATCGCGGTCAGCGTGCTCGCCACCGCGACGAACGACCACGACCCGGCGGTGAGGAACTGCACCACGACGAAGGCCAGACCGAACGGAAGCAGGAACGCCTGCGGGGTGAGCAGCTGGCTGACCAGCAGGCTCTGGTTGCGGACCGCGTGCAGCGGGCGACCCGCCGCGGCCACCGGCGGCGCCGTCCCGGGGACCGCCGCGGGTGCCGCGACACCCGGCGCGGGTGGCTGCGGCGTGCGGCCGGCGAGCGCCAGCAGCCGCTCGCGCAGCCGGGTCGCCTCGGCCACCCCGAGGTACGCCAGTGGCGCCTCGGTCTTGCCCCCGCCGACCACCTCCAGCCGAAGCTCGGCCAGGCCGGTGAGCTGGGCGAGCAGCGGCCGGACCACCTCCACGGCCTGCAACCGCTCGAGCGGGATCGCCCGGGTACGCCGCCAGAGCAACCCCTCATACACCCGCAGCTCACGGCCCACCACGTGGTAGCCGGTGTTGTACCAGCTGATCACCGACAGCACGGTCGCGCCGAGCGCGAGCACCGCCACCATGGCCGCGAACCAACCGAAGCCGACCCGGGACAGCGTCGACCAGGACAGCCCGGCGATCACCACGACAAGCGACTTCGCCCCGTGCAGCAGCGGGCTGAGCGGATGCAGCCGCTGACGCGGCTCGCCGTCGCCGCTGACCGGCGACACCGGCCAGGGACGGGGCATCCCGGGCAGCCCAGCGCCGTACGGCGATGCCGCGCCGCCGGGCGGTGGCCCGGCGGGTGGCGCGCCGCCCGGCGGCAGGGGCGGCCGGGTGCCCGGCTCGGCGGGACCGTCGTTCATCGGGTCGCCCTCCGGCGCGGGCGGTCGCCTGGTCGGGCGCTCACAGCCCCTCCGCCCGGTCCTCGCCGAGGGCCGTGAGCCGGTCGCGCAGCCGGGACGCCTCCGCCGGGCGCAGCCCCGGCACCCGGGCGTCGCTCGCCGCCGCCGCCGTGTGCAACTGCACGGTGGCCAGGTCGAAGGCGCGCTCCAGCGGCCCGGCGCTGACGTCGACGAACTGCATCCGGGAGTACGGCACGATGGAGAGGCGCCGGATCAGCAGGCCGTGCCGGACCAGCAGGTCGTCCTCGCGCTCGGCGTACCCCCAGGCCCGCACCGCGCGGACGATCGCCACGGCCCGCCACGCCCCGAACACCAGCACGGCGGCGAGGACGATCCCGAACAGGGCGTGACCGCTCAGCGCCCAACCGGTCGCCGTCACCGCCAGCCCGATGGCGAGCACCACGGCAAGCCGGATCAGCTCGACCCAGATCAGGTCCGATGAGATGCGCTGCCAACGGACCGTGTCCGGCCAGGGCTCCAGTGGCCCCCGCCCCACCGGCCCCTCCGTCAACAACGGACCGGGTGCGCCGGCCGACGCACCGGCGGCGGGCGACGGGCCCGGGCCGGACGGCAGCAGGCCGGGCGGCGGCAGGT
>NZ_QGKR01000020.1 GCF_003172955.1 Micromonospora acroterricola
GGGGCGGGTGAGGAGCCAGTCGGGTGCGCAGGGCGAGCGCCAGCGGCAGCAGTGCGGGGCCGACCAGTGCGACCAGGACAGCCGTCGCGGCGAGCGCCGTCCAGCCCGGGATGAACCGGCTCGGAAGGCCGTCCAATGCCCCCGCCAGCGGCTGCAGGGCCAGCAGGCCCACCGGGGTGAGCAGGATCAGGACGGCCCAATTGCCCCGGTGGTCGCCGCGCAACGCCAGCCCCGCGCCGAGCAGCACCACCACCGCGAGCACCACCACGGCGGCGCTCGGCAGGACCGGGACCACCGTCCAGGTGTAGTAGCTCGCGGCGAACACGTCCGGGGGCAACAGATCGTTCCCCGCGAGGCCGGCGGCGCCGGCGGCGACCAGCGGCACCGCCCGCAGCGGCGCCGGCAGCCCGTCGGATGCGCCGAGCGCGACCAGGCCCAACGCGACCTGCGGCAGCAGCACGAACAGCGGCGGGCGCGGCAGGCCGGTGAGTGCGGCGGCGGGGACGAGCGCGACCGTGAGGAGCACCGCGAGCGCGACAGCCCGCCGGGTCCACCGACCGGGTGCCAGGGCATGCACCACCGCGGCGAGCAGCCAGGCGGTCCACGCCACGATGCCGAGCGAGACGAACGGCCCGGCGGCTGGCACTCCGGAGTCGGGCGAGGCGGGGCGTAGCTCCAGCACCACCCAGACCCCGGAGAGCGAGGTGGCGGCGAGAAAGGCCAGGACGGCCGCGAGGCGTACGCCCGGCACCAGGTCGGCCGCGCCGGTGGCGCGCACCCGCTGACGGAGCCCGCCGCCCACGACGTCCGCGGCGTCGGCGGGCGAGGGCCAGCGGCGACCCGGCGCGGCCAGGTCCAGGTAGGTGCCGACGATCTCGGCGCCACGGGAGCGCCGGTAGTCGGCGGGGTAGGCGAGCAGCAGGCGCAGGTAACGGCGCTCGAGATCGGTCATGCCAGCCCTCCGGCCACGCTCGGGGTGATCGGCCGGGCGGCGCGAGCCCGTTCGGCCAGGCGGGTGGTGGCGGCCTCGACGTTGCGACGTAGCCGCTCGGTCTCGGCGCTCAGGGTGGCGTCGCCGGCGGGGGAGAGCCGGTAGTAGCGGCGTAGCCGGCCGTCCACCACCTCTTCCCGGTCGACCTCGACGAGGCCGGCGTCGACCAGCCGGTCGAGCGCACCGTAGAGCGTCCCGGGGCGGAGGGATACGCGGTTGTCGGAGAGGGCGGCGACCTCGCCGATCAGCCCGTAGCCGTGCATCGGCGCGGCGGCGAGCGCGGTGAGGATCAGGAAGGTGGGTTCGCGCAGCGGTGTGTCCACCGCCGCAATATATCGGAAGCGAAGGTATATCGGGGGGGCGTTATAAGGCGGCCGGGCCGGCTCCGCGATCGCGGAGCCGGCCCGGCCGGTGATCGAGCGACTGCTCAGCAGCCGTAGGCGGCTCAGCAGTCGTAGGCGGCTCAGCAGTCGTAGGCAGTTCAGCAGTCGTAGTACATGGCGAATTCGTGCGGGGTCGGGCGCAGGCGCACCGGGTCGACCTCGTTGGCGCGCTTCCACTCGACCCAGGTGGAGATCAGGTCCGGCGTGAAGACGCCACCGTCGAGCAGGTAGTCGTGGTCGGCCTCGAGCGAGTCGAGCACCGCCGGCAGCGAGCCCGGGACCTGCTTGACGTCGCCCCACTCCTCCGGGGGGAGGTCGTACAGGTCCTTGTCGATCGGGGTCGGGGGTTCGATCTTGCTCTTGATGCCGTCGAGGCCGGCCATCATCATGGCGGAGAAGGCGAGGTAGACGTTGGCTGACGGGTCGGGGACGCGGAACTCGACGCGTTTGGCCTTCGGGTTGCTGCCGGTCACCGGGATGCGGGTGCAGGCGGAGCGGTTGCGCTGGGAGTAGACCAGGTTCACCGGCGCTTCGAAGCCGGGCACGAGGCGGCGGTAGGAGTTGACCGTCGGGTTGGTGAAGGCCAGCAGCGACGGGGCGTGGTGCAGCAGGCCGCCGATGTACCAGCGGGCGGTGTCGGACAGGCCGGCGTAGCCGGTCTCGTCGTAGAACAGCGGTTCGCCGCCCAGCCAGAGGCTCTGGTGGGTGTGCATGCCGGAGC
>NZ_QGKR01000056.1 GCF_003172955.1 Micromonospora acroterricola
GGCTGGGGTTGCGGCGCGGGCGCGGGGGTGGCCCCGGGCCGGTCGACGAGGCGGCCGATGGTGCCGAGGTCGAGGATCGTCATCGCGGGTCACCGCCCTCGGCGGTGTGGCGGGCCAGCATCGCGGCGTAGCTCTCCACGCCCGCGCACTCGTGGTTGTTGCTGCGGTCGAAGACCTTCTGCGCGTCGCCGCGCCCCTGGCTGGCCCACCCGCAGTGCTTGCAGGTGACGCGGGCCGTGCTGCCACTGGAGAAGGTGAACAGGCGGCGCTTCATCGCGTTGCCTCCCAGCGGGTGGGCGGGGCCATGTCAGCGACCAGCGCCGCGTGGGCCGTCTCGATGTCGTGGGCGACGGCCTGCCGGACCTCGATCTCTTCGTCGATGAGGTGCCGGCACTTCGCGGCGATCACGCCGGGCAGGGCCGCCCAGTACGCCTCGGTGGCCTTGACCACGTCGTCGGTGGCGTTGGTGAGCTGGGCGCGCAGGTCGGCGAAGTTGTTCGCCTTGATCGCGGCGCTCACCGGGTCACCGCCTTGTAGGCCACGATCAGGGCGTCGTGCGCCCGGCTCTGAATCCCCTCGACGTCAAGCCCGCTGTCCCAATCGAGGCACCCGGCGGCGATGACGTTCTCCACGGCGAGCAGCAGGTTGGCCTGCAACTGCTCCGGGTTGAGGGCCACAGCGGTGTCGGTCTCGGAGGCCGGCCACTCGGCGCGGGGCAGCTCGACCGCGCCGTGCGACTCGATCTCGGTCCGCTCGTCGGCCCGGTACTGAAAGGACCACCGGTTGCCGAAGTACGCGAGCATCTCGGCGCGGGCCTCGTCGTAGCTGCCGGCGATGACGACGTACTTGCCGTCGTGCTCCTGGCCGGACCCGAAGGTGAAGATCCACGCCTCGGGCTGGTTCTCGGTGTCGGCGACCTGGCGCTCCGCCTTCTCGCGGATCAGGCGGGCGTTCCAGTGCTCACCAGGGCGCTCGGTGCCGTTGGGCATGGCGCGGGTGTCGGGCTGGGTGGGGGCGTTCGGTTCGTTGGTCACGTACTCTGTCCCTTCGGTATGGCGGCCCCGCGGCTCTGGGATGGGTAGCGGGGTCGCGCTGTGTCCGGGCCCGGGTGGGCACCGGGGCGGAACTAGGCGGCGTCAGCCGCGGTGTCGTGCTCGGCCTGGCGGGTCAGCGCCTCGTCGCGCACGGGACCGAGCAGCGCGACCATCTGGTCGACCTGCCGGTCGGTGAGCGGCGGGAAGTCCGCGACTGCGGCGGCGCCGGCGGCGAGGATCTGCTCCTCAGTGCGCAGCGGGCCGGTCATCGGATTTCGGCCTTGAAGAAGCGGTTGAGCGAGTCGGGGCTGTCCGGGTCGCTGAGCTTGATCAGGACAGCGGCGATGAACTTCGGTGAGGGCTGTTCGAGGCCACGGGTGACCTTCGAGTACGAAGCCCGGGAGACGCCGAGGAACCCGGCCTTGTCGGCCTGCGTCTCGTAGCCGCGCTCCTTGACGGCTGCGTCAAACGCCACCGCGTCGAAGATCAGTACCGGCCTACCGGTTTGTTCGTTCACGAAAGTTACGCTAGTGCTGTTCGAGTAAGAACACAAGCACTCGATCGGTTCTTTTTCGAACGGGCTACAGGTCAGATAGCCTGTCGCCTATGACTGCCGCTCCCGCCACGGCGCACGTCGCTGCCCGCCCCCACCAACCAGCCCCGATCTACAGAGGCGTAGCTAGCGTTCGTTCTCGAAATCCCCTAGGCTCGGTTCCCGTGGACGCAGCCTGGGATCACGACGCCTTCTACCGCAACGTGGTCGCGCGGGCCAAGAGCCTGGGCGTCGCGAACTCCACCGCCGAGCTGGCACGCGCCGTCGGCATCGGCCACGGCATGTTGTCGAAGTGGTACCGGGGCCAGGAACGACCCACCCCCAAAAGCCTTCAGAAGCTCTCCGACGTCCTGACGCTCCCCGAGGAACGCGCCGTCGGGAAGTCCGCCTACACCGAACTGATGGTCCTCGCCGGACATCTCCAGCCGCACCAGGTCGGCCTCGCCGAAGCCCCCGCCCCTCCCCCGATCGT
>NZ_QGKR01000136.1 GCF_003172955.1 Micromonospora acroterricola
CCGACGAGCCGGCCGCGCGGCGCTGACCCGCGCGGCGCCGACCCGCGCGGCGCCGGCCTGCGCTGGTCCCGTCGGTCAGGACCGCGCGGCGGTCCACTTCACGAGCTGCTTCGCCGACCAGGTGTTGACCACCCGGTCGGCGGGCACGCCGCAGAGGGCGGCCCGCTCGCAGCCGAACCGCTGCCAGTCGAGCTGACCGGGCGCGTGCGCGTCGGTGTTGATGGCGAACCGGCAGCCGGCCTCCAGGGCACGACGGATCAGTCGTTTCGGCGGGTCCTGCCGCTCCGGCCGGGAGTTGATCTCGACGGCGGTGTCGTGCTCCGCGCAGGCGGCGAAGACGGCGTCCGCGTCGAAGTCGCTCTCCGCCCGGGTCCGGGCCCGGTGCCCCCGATCACCCGGCCCGGTCACCCCGACCGGGCGGGACGACACCATCCGGCCGGTGCAGTGACCGAGGATGTCCAGGTGCGGGTTGGCGATCGCGGTCAGCATCCGCCGGGTCATCTTCGCCCGCTCGTCCTTCAGGCCGCTGTGCACCGAGCCGACCACTACGTCCAACCGGGCCAGCAGCGCCTCGTCCTGGTCCAGCGAGCCGTCGGCGAGGATGTCCACCTCGATCCCGGTCAGGATCCGGAAACCCTCCGGCAGCGCCTCATTGACCTGCGCCACATGGTCGAGCTGGCGGCGCAGCCGGTCGGCGGTCAGCCCCCGGGCCACCGTCAGCCGGGGCGAGTGGTCGGTCAGCACCATGTACTCGTGGCCCAACTCCACCGCGGCCAGCGCCATCTCCTCGATGGGCGAGCCGCCGTCGGACCAGTCCGAGTGGGTGTGACAGTCACCGCGCAGCGCGGTGCGCAGCGCCGTCGCCTCCGCGTCCAGGTCGCTGCCCTCGGTGGCCACCAGCCGGCGCAGGTAGACCGGCTCCTCACCGGCCAGCGACTCCGCCACGCAGCGGGCCGTGACGTCACCGACCCCGGCCAGCTTGGTGAGGGTGCCGTTGCCGGCCCGCTCGGCCACCTCGGCCGCCGGCAGGCCGGCCAGCGCCTTCGCCGCCGACCGGAAGGCCCGCACCCGGTAGGTGGCCTCGTTGGCCCGTTCCAGCAGGAACGCGATCCGGCGCAGGTCGGCGATGGGGTCCCGGGCTGTCATCCCACCGAACCTAGCCGGTGCGGGCCCCGTCAGGGAGCCTTGGGGCAGCCGTGTTCGCGCTGCCACGCGGTCACCTCGGCGGCCGGTTCCCGGTTGCCGCCGCGCCGCCACGAGTCCAGGTAGCGCGCGGGCCAGAGCACCCCGCGCCGGATCCACCAGCCGTCCCTGCCCGTGCAGGCCGGCGAGATCCCGAAGTGCAGGTGGCAGACGTTGTTCGCGTTGCCGGTGCGGCCCACCTTGCCGAGCTGCTGCCCGGCGCGGACCCGGACGCCGGTGTCGATGCCGCTGGCCACGACACTCAGGTGCGAGCCGTAGTAGCGCACCCCGTCGTCGCCGAGCAGGGCCACCGACAGGCCCCCGTTCTCCGGGCCCTGCGGCCCGCGCTTCTCGTACCGGTCGGTGCGACTGACGTCCGTCACCGTCCCGTCGGTCACGGCGACGAACGGCTCACCGCAGTCGGCGAAGATGTCGGTCGCCGGGTAAGCCCCGTGCGTCGGGTGGTAGGCGACGTCGTCGGCGCGTACCGGGAAGACGTGCCGCAGCCCGGCGCGGGGTGCGCTCGCCGACGGCCCGGCCGACGACGGCGCCGGGCGGGTGGGGCCGGTCGCCGATGGCGTTGCCGACGGCGCCGCCGGCTGGTCGGCGGTCGCCCAGACCGCCGGAGGCGTCGGCGCGGCGCCCTCCGGCGGCACTCCCGGCCGGGTGGTCGCGCAGCCGGCGGCCAGCACCGGAGCGAGCAGCAGCAGGATCGGGTACGCGGGACGCGCGCGGCGGCCGATCGTCGGCGAGGGCATCCGGCCATCCTGGCAGACCGGTACCGTGGGCACGAGCGACGCGCGTGAGGGGAGGCAGCGCCGGTGACCGGGTTCGGTTCGCGGTAGGTGG
>NZ_QGKR01000160.1 GCF_003172955.1 Micromonospora acroterricola
GGTCAGCAGGACGCCGCCCCGGCAGATCGCGGTCCCGGAGCCTCGGTGCTCCCGGCGGCGTTGCTGCTGCTGGCGGCCGGCCTGCACCTGGGCGGTGGCCGTGCACCGGACCGGACGAGCGTGCTGCTCGCCGTGGCGACGCTGCCGCCGCTGGTGCTGCGCGAGCTGCTGCGCTCCGGCGACGCGACCAGCACCGACCGGCGTGCCGCGCACCGCCGCCATGCCGGCGGCCGGGGGGTCCGGCACCGCCGGGCGGCGCCGCCGCGCTGGCTCGGCGCGTCGGACCGTCGGGTCGGTGCGCCCGACGACGCGCCCACCACCTCGAACGGCGTCGGCGCGACCTGGCCGTCCGGCGACGAGGTGTCGTGGTCGGCGCTGAGCGGGGAGTGCCTTCCGGCTGGTGGCGTCCCGGGTAACCGGGCGGCCCTGCTGGACGCCCTCGCCGCGATGGGCGACGTGCCGGCGCCGACCGGTGCTCTGCTGCTGGTCGATCTGCACGGCGCCGACGGTGTCGGCCCGGCGGTCCGGGAGGACGTGCTGGTCGAGGCGGTCCGCCGGGCCCGGGCGGTTGTCGCCGCCGGCGACCTCGTCACCGGGTGCACGAGCGCCGGCTTCGCGGTGGTCACCACCGCCGGCCCGGTGCTGGCGTACGCGCTGGGCATCCGGCTGCTGACCGCGCTCAACCCGCCGTACCAGCTGGGCGGGGCGGTGCTGCGCGTGCAGGCGAGCATCGGGCTGGCCGAGGTGAGCGGCACCGGCCCGGCGGACGTGCTCCGCCAGGCCGAGCTGGCCCGGCGGCGGGCCGTGCAGCTCGGCCGGGAGCGGGTCGAGTGGTACGACGCGTTCCTCGAGGAGCAGCTGGTCCGCCGGCTCGACCTGGAACGGGAGCTGCCCGGCGCGGTGGCGCGCGGCGAGCTGGACCTGGTCTACCAGCCGGTGCTCGGCCTGGCCGACCGGCAGCCGGTGGGCGCCGAGGCGTTGCTGCGCTGGCGCAGTCCGGTGCTCGGCACGGTGCTGCCGGCCGAGTTGCTGCCGGTCGCGGAGGACCTGGACCTGGTCGGCGAGCTGGAGTGGTGGGTGCTGGACCGGGCCTGCCGCCAGTTGGCCGACTGGTCGGCGGGCACCCGGGAGCTGTGGATGGCGGTCAACGTCACCACCCGGGAACTAACCACCCCCGACTTCGTGCAGCGTGCCGCGGCGGTGCTGGCCGCGTACGGGGTGTCGCCGGAGCGGCTGGTGGTGGAGGTCGCCGAGCCGAGGATCGCCGCCGACCTGCCGACCGTGGTGGCTCGGCTGGCCGGGCTGCGGTCGCTGGGGGTCCGTACGGCGCTGGACGACTTCCGGGCCGAGCACGCGTCACTGGCCCAGCTGCGCCGCCTGCCGATCGATCTGCTGAAGGTGGGTCCGGAGCTGGTGGGCGCCCGGCCGGCCGGGCAGCCGCCGCTGATCGACGTGGTGGTCAACGTCGGCGAGCGGCTGGGGGTGGAGATCGTCGCCGAGGAGTTGGAGTCGCCGGCCCAGGTCGACGGGGCGCACCGGGCCGGCTGCCGGTACGGGCAGGGCTTCGCGCTGGCGCGCCCGGCGACGGCCGAGCGGGTCGAGGCGTACTTCGAGGAGTTTCCCTCGACGTCCCGCTGACCCGTCGCCGGGATGAACCGGTTCACCTCTCCCGTGGCGGTGCGGTGCTGCCGCGCGGGGTGAGGTGCGGCGTCTCGTCCTGGACCCGGGTCGCGGCCTGGCCGCCGATGACGGCGAGCAGTTGCCGGGCGGCGTGCGCCCCGTACGCCGGGATGTCGCGGCCCAGCGCGGTCAGCGGCGGGTGGACCAGCCGGCACAGCGGTGAGTCGTCCCAGGCCACGATGGACAGGTCGCCCGGCACGGTGAGCCCCATCTCCTGGGCGACGGAGAGCCCCGCGATGGCCATCACGTCGTTGTCGTAGATGACGGCGGTGGGCCGCTGGGCGGAGCTGAGCAGCCGGCGGGTGGCCCGACCGCCCTCCTCGCCGGTGTAGTCCGACCAGACGGTGACGGCGTCGACCAGGCCGAGCCGCTGGCACACCGTGCCGAACGCGTCGGTGCGGATCTCGGTGTGCCGCAGGTCGGGCAGGCCACCGACCCGGGCGATCCGGCGGTGCCCGAGCGCGACCAGGTATTCCACCGCCTCGGTCAGCGCGGCCGCGTCGTCGGACCAGACGCTGGCCAGGTCGCCGGTGCCGCCCGGCCCGCCGATCACCACGGCGGGGAGCTGGAGCTGTTCGAGAGCGGGGATGCGACGGTCGTCGGTGCGCAGATCGCAGACGAGCACGCCGTCCACCCGTCGCTCGCCCCACCAGCGCCGGTAGACCGCGATCTCGGCGTCCTGGTCGGCCACCACCTGAAGGGTCAGCGCGTACGAGCGGGCGGAGAGTTCCGCCTCGACGCCGCTGATCAGCTCCATGAAGAACGGCTCGATGCCCAGTATCCGGGCCGGCCGGCACAGGGCCAGGCCGACAGCCTCGGCGGTGGCGCCGGAGAGGGCCCGGGCGGCGCTGCTCGGGCTGAACCCGATCTCGGCGGCGATGGCCAGGATGCGCTGCCGGGTCGTCTCGGAGACGCCGGGCTGCCCGTTCAGCGCGTACGACACGGCGCCCTTGGACACCCCGGCGCGTCGGGCGACGTCGGCGATGGTCGGCCGCTTCACCGGCGTGCTCCTCCACTCTCGCCCCGGCAGGGGTCGGATCTCCTGGCTGCCGCTGGGCGCGGGCCCGGCCAGCGGGTCGCGGGGTGTCGGCGGCCTCAACCTAGCGCAGTCGGCGTCGGCGGTCGCCGGCCGACCGTCCACGGTCGACGCCGGCCGTCGGAGCGGGCCGGCTTGTCCGGTTCAGCGTGCCGGTGCCGTCGCGGGGTGGACGGGCCGCCCGGCGTGCGGAGCTGCGGCGGAAAGCGCTCCACCACGCATGTCGCGCTCCCATGCGACTCTCCTTGCGCGAATCCGGCACGGCGTTAACACGTCGTTGACACCCCTGGAACCGGCCCGTACGGTGGCTTCACTTATCCGGTTCAGTCAACGCCTCTCGATGTCGGGAGCGTTCCCACTTGCTCGGAGGATGCCATGAAACGCTCCTGGACCCGGTGGGCCCGCGCGGTCGCCGCGGGTACGGTCGGCCTCGCCCTGGTCGCCGCGTGCAGCGGTAAGAGCGGGCAGGATTCCGGCGCGGCAGACGGTCAGGTCACCCTGAAAATCAACTTCTGGGGCGACTTCGGCCTCCAGGACCTCAAGACGAAGTACGAGGCGGCCAACCCGAACGTCAAGATCCAGCTGAACTCCGGCGAGTACAACGCCCAACACGAGGACCTGCAGAAAAAGCTGGTCGCCGGCTCCGGCGCGCCGGACATCGCCGCCATCGACGAGGGCTTCATGGTGCAGTTCCGGAGCCAGTCCGACAAGTTCGTCAACCTGCTCGACAAGGGCGCCGGGGAGTACGAGAGCAAGTACCTGCCGTGGAAGTGGAAGCAGTCGCTCTCCGCGGACGGCAAGACCCAGATCGGACTCGGCACCGATGTCGGCGGCCTGGCCATGTGCTACCGCACCGACCTGTTCAAGGCCGCCGGGCTGCCCACCGCGCCTGACCAGGTCTCCGCCCTCTGGCCCACCTGGGACCGGTTCATCGAGGTCGGCCGGCAGTACACCGGCAAGACCAACAAGAAGTTCATCGACGCCGGCAGCAACCTGTTCAACCCGATCCTCGGCCAGCAGCCGGTCGGCTTCTACAACGAGCAGGACCAGCTCCAGATGGAGCAGGGCCCGAAGGTCGCCTTCGACTACACCATCAAGGCGATCCAGGCCGGCCTCTCCGCCAACCTGGCCACCTTCCAGGCCGACTGGGACAAGGGCTTCACCAGTGGCTCCTTCGCGGTGCTCGCCTGCCCGGCCTGGATGCTCGGGCACATCAAGGACACCGCGCCCGGCACCGAGGGCAAGTGGGACATCGCCGCGGTGCCGGGTGGCGGCGGCAACTGGGGCGGCTCCTTCCTCACCGTCCCCAAGCAGAGCAAGCACGCCGACGAGGCGTACAAGCTGGTGGAGTGGCTGGTCCAGCCGGAGCAGCAGATCGAGATCTTCAAGAAGGTCGGCAACCTGCCGTCGCAGCCGGCCCTCTACAGCGATCCGGCCATCGCCGACTTCAAGAACCCGTTCTTCACCAACGCGCCGGTCGGGCAGATCTTCCCGAAGATGGCGCAGGGCCTGACCCCGCAGTACCTGGGCAAGAAGAACGGCCCGACCCGGGTTGCCGTGGAGAACGTGCTGATCCGGGTGCAGAACAAGACCCTCAAGCCCGAGGCCGCCTGGGCCGAGGCGGTCAAGGAAGCCGAGAAGGTTAGCACCTCCTGAGCACCTCGGGCGCGGGGGTGGGCCGGACACCGGGTCGCCCCCGCGCCGCCCGCGCGCGTACCCCGTCTCTTCGGCCCTGGAGTGTCCCGATGTCCACCACCCGCGCCGCGCCCGCGTCGTCGGGCCGTCGAGCCGCCGCCGGGCGGCACGAGCACGGCACCGACCCGGACCACCGCCGGCTGAGCTGGCGCGACCGGCTGTACCGCTTCGACATGCGCTACATGCCGTACGTGTTGATCGCGCCCTTCTTCCTGATCTTTCTGATCTTCGGGCTGTTCCCGCTCGTCTTCAACGGCGTCGTCGCGCTGCGCAACTACCGGCTGGACGACCCGACGCTGACCGGCTGGGCCGGCCTGGCGAACTTCCGCCAGCTCTTCGGCGACGACGACTTCTGGAACGCGCTCTACAACACGTTCGGCATCTTCCTGCTCTCCTCGGTGCCGCAACTGCTGTTCGCGCTGATCGTGGCGTCGTTGCTCAACCGGCGGCTGCGGGCGCAGACCTGGTGGCGGGTGGGCGTGCTGCTGCCGTACGTCACCCCGATCGTCGCCTCGACGATGGTGTTCAGCGTCTTCTTCTCCCGCGACTCCGGGATGGCCAACTGGGTGCTCGGCCTCGTCGGCATCGGCGGCGACGAACCGATCAACTGGCGGGCCGACAAGCTGCACGCCTGGATCGCCATCGCCACGATGGTCAACTGGAAGTGGATCGGCTACAACGCGCTGCTCTACCTGGCCGCCATGCAGTCCATCCCGCGCGACGTCTACGAGGCCGCCGCGGTCGACGGGGCCGGCCCGTGGCGTCAGCTCTGGCGGATCACCGTGCCGATGATCCAGCCGGTGATCGTGTTCACCGTCATCCTCTCCACCATCGGCGGGTTCCAGCTCTTCATCGAGCCGATGCTGTTCGACCTCAACTCCCAGGCCGCCACCGGTGGGCCCAACGGCGAGTGGCAGACCATCGCCCAGCTGATCTACAAGGTCGGCTGGAAGGACCTGAACCTCGGGTACGCGGCCGCGATGAGCTGGGCACTCTTCCTGATCATCCTGGTCGTGGCCGGGATCAACACGCTGCTGACCAACCGACTCTCCGGAGGGCGATCCAGGTGAGCGCCGTCGACACCGCACCGCCCTCGCCGGCGGTCACCACGAGCCGCCGCCGGCGGGCCGCCCTGATGGGCCGGGCGCCGCAGGACACCCCGGCCGGCATCGGGACGTACCTGCTGCTGGCCACCACCATGCTGTTCGCGGCATTCCCGCTGTACTGGATGTTCGTCATCGCCACCAGCAACGACGAGGCCCTGGCCCAGATCCCGCCGACGGTGGTCCCCGGCGACCGGTTCCTGGTCAACCTGGACGAGGTCTTCTCCCTCCAGGACGTGTACTTCGCCGCCTCGCTGGTCAACAGCGTGATCGTCTCGACGGCGGTGACCGCGGCGATGCTGTTCTTCTGCTCGCTCGCCGGGTTCGCGTTCGCCAAGCTGCGCTTCGCCGGCAGCCGGTGGCTGATGCTGTTCGTGGTGCTCACCCTCACCGTGCCGAACCAGCTCGGCGTCGTCGCGCTGTACATCGTGATGGGCAAACTGGGCTGGAACGGCACCCTGCTGGCGGTCATCGTGCCCGGCCTGGTCACCGCGTTCGGCGTCTTCTACATGCGGCAGTTCATCGTCAACACCGTGCCGGACGAGCTGGTCGAGTCGGCCCGGATGGACGGCGCGACCACCATGCGGGTCTACCGGTCCATCGTCCTGCCGGCGATCCGGCCGGCCCTCGCGGTGCTCGGCCTGCTCACCTTCGTCGCGACCTGGAACGACTTCCAGTGGCCGCTGATCACCCTGGGCGGCACCGACTACCCGACGTCGATGGTCGCCATCTCCGACCTGGCCAGCGGCAACTACGTCATCTACCGTCGGGTGCTCGCCGGGGCCTTCGTGGCTACGATCCCTCTGTTGATCATGCTGTTCATCGGTGGACGCCAGATCGTCCGCGGAATCATGGAAGGTGCGGTGAAATCGTGAGCCGACAGGCACTCCACGACGGCTGGACCCTGCGGGCGGCGCCCGGAGCGCAGGTCCCGCCGGAGATCGCCGACCGATCCGTGCCGGCCACCGTGCCCGGGTGCGTGCACACCGACCTGCTCGACGCCGGGCTGATCCCCGACCCCTACCTCGACGACAACGAGCTGGCGCTGGCCTGGATCGGGCACACCGACTGGAGCTACCGGACGACCTTCCGACGCCCGCCGGACGACCATGACCGGGTCGACCTGGTCTGCGCCGGCCTGGACACCGTCGCCACCCTCACCGTCAACGGTGTGGAGGTCGGCCGCACCGAGAACATGCACCGCGGCTACCGCTTCGACGTCCGCTCCCTGCTGCGCGACGGCGACAACGACCTGGTCGTCACGTTCGACTCCGCCTACCGGTACGCCGAGGCGCAGCAGGAGCGGCTCGGCGACCGGCCGAACGCCTACCCGGAGCCGTTCCACTTCATCCGCAAGATGGCCTGCAACTTCGGCTGGGACTGGGGGCCGACGCTCGTCACCGCCGGCATCTGGCAGGAGATCGGCCTGCACGCCTGGTCCACCGCCCGGTTGGCCACCGTCCGCCCGCTGGTGACCCTGGCCGGCCGGGACGGGCGGGTCGAGCTGCACGTCGAGGTCGAGCGGGTCGCGGACGTCCCGCTGACCGTCCGGGCCACCGTCGCCGGCGCCCACGCCGAGGTGGTCGTCCCGGCCGGGCAGCGCACGGCCGTGCTGACCCTCGCCGTCCGCGAGCCCGCGCTGTGGTGGCCCCGGGGGTACGGCGAGCAGGCCCGCCACCCGCTGGAGGTGACCCTGCACGCGCCCGACGGCGACACCCTCGACAGGTGGTCCCGGCGGATCGGCTTCCGATCGGTCCGGTTGGACACCACCCCCGACGAGCACGGCACCTCGTTCGCGCTGTCGGTCAACGACGTCCCGGTCTTCGTACGCGGGGTCAACTGGATCCCGGACGACGTGTTCCCCAACCGGGTCACCCGGGAGCGGCTGGCCGGGCGGTTCGACCAGGCCGCCGAGGCCAACATCAACCTGCTGCGGGTCTGGGGCGGCGGCCGGTACGAGTCGGCGGACTTCTACGACCTCGCCGACGAGCGGGGGCTGCTGGTCCAGCAGGACTTCCTGTTCGCCTGCGCCGCGTACCCCGAGGAGGAACCCTTCGGCAGCGAGGTTGCCGCCGAGGCCGCCGAACAGGTGACGCGGCTGGCGCCGCACCCGTCGCTGGTGCTCTGGACCGGCAACAACGAGAACATCTGGGGCTGGCACGACTGGGACTGGCAGGAGCCACTGGACGGGCGCACCTGGGGGCGCGGCTACTACCTGGACGTGCTACCCCGCATCGTCGGCGAGCTGGACCCGACCCGCCCGTACTGGCCGGGCAGTCCCTGGTCGGGCACCGAGGAGATCCACCCCAACGACCCGGCGCACGGCACCACGCACATCTGGGACGTGTGGAACACCGACGACTACACGAAGTACCGGGAGTACGTGCCCCGCTTCGTCGCCGAGTTCGGCTACCAGGGCCCGCCGGCGTACGCCACGTTGCGCCGGGCGCTGAGCGACGAACCGCTCGCCCACGACTCGCCGGGAATGGCACACCACCAGAAGGCGACCGGCGGTGACGCGAAGCTCCAGCGGGGCCTGGACGCGCACCTGCCCGCCCCGGCGGACTTCGACGACTGGCACTACCTGACGCAACTCAACCAGGCCCGGGCGATCCAGCTCGGCGTGGAGCACTTCCGCTCGCACCGGGACATCTGCGCCGGCACGATCGTCTGGCAGCTCAACGACTGCTGGCCGGTCACCTCCTGGTCGGCCGTCGACGGCGACGGCCGGCGCAAACCACTGTGGTACGCGCTACGCCACGCGTACGCCGACCGGTTGCTCACCGTTCAGCCCCGCGACAACGGCCTCGCGCTCGTCGCGGTGAACGACGGCGGCACACCCTGGCGGGCGTCGGCGTCGGTGACCCGGCTGACCCTCACCGGCGAGCCGCGGGCGAAGACGACGGTGGAGCTGGACGTCCCCGCGTACTCGGCGGTGACGCTGGCGCTGCCCGCGGAGCTGGCGCGGCCGGAGGAGGCCCGGCGGGAGCTGCTGGTCGCCGAGGCGGGGGAGAGCGCCGAGCGGGCACTGTGGTTCTTCGCCGAGGACCGGGACGTCGACTGGCCGGCGGCGGCCTGGGACGCGACGGTCGAGCCGGTCGACGACGGGCAGCGGGTCCGGGTCACCGCCCGCACGGTGCTGCGCGACCTCACCCTCTACGCGGACCGGCTGGACCCGTCCGCCGAGGTGGACCAGGCACTGGTCACCCTGCTGCCCGGCGAGTCGGTCACCCTCACGGTGCGCGCCGACGCCGCGCTGGACCCGGCTCTGCTGACCGCCCGACCGGTCCTGCGCTGCGTCAACGACATCACGTCGAGCTAGCGGCACCCCCCGGAACTCGCGATCGCCGGTCGTCTCTGCCGGGGCAAGCAGTCGGATGAGCGCGATACCTCAGAGGTATTTTTATGCCTCTGAGGTATCGCGTTCCAAGAGGACCGGGCGCCGACAGGCGACTGCATCTCCCTCAACCATGTGTGATTGGCGTCGTCCGAATGTCAACTGCCGGCCGTGCCCCCGGGCGCTTGAGCGGCCGAAGCTGTCGCATAGCGGATAGCAGACGTCCTGCCGGCCGGGCGGGAGCGGTTCAATGACAGGCATGCGGGGGATCAGCGGCACGGCGAAGGCGAAGGCACTCATCCTGGCGGCCATCCCGGCGGGCGCCGTCGGTTTCCTCCTCACCGGCCGGTGGGCGATCGTCGCGATCGTGGCCAACCTCGTGCTGCTCGCCGCCGGTGGCGGCCTGTGGTGGTTCGAGGTTCGTTGGGCACGGCGCTGGCCTCGCCTGAACCGGGTCGGCGTACCCGACGACGTCCCCGAGCCCGAGGGCGACGACGCCTACCGCGGCGCTCTTGATCACGGGGATCCCGAGTCGGTGGTGTTGGCCTCGCGACGGGTTCGCAGGCATCAGCTGACGTTGTCGACGACGAGCCGGCTTCGCCGGTACGGGATGCGGCGGTCGGTCACGGACGAGTCGGCCGGTGGCGCCAAGGACCTGACGATGGTGGCGAACAGCCTGACCCAGATTCAGGGTGTGCTCCAGTCGGCGCAGCGCAACGCCCGGCGTGAGCAGCTGTGGTGGTTGGTCGCGGGGCTCGCGGCGTCCATCCCGATCGGCGTCGCCATCAACCTCGCCACCGGTTAGGCGGCCGGGCGCGTCACGCTGGACCGGTCGACAGCGCGAGCGGTGGACCGGAAGGGACGTCCCTCCAGGCCCACCGCTGATCAGAAGCGCGCGGCGGTTCAGGCCCGGGCGGCGGCGAGCACCTGGCCGACCAGCGCCCCGGACGTGCCGGACCGCTCGTACTCGGGCCGGTGCAGGGTGCCGCCCATGAGCGGCGCCGGGTTGCGGTGCACGGCCGGGCTGTCGGAGCTGACCAGGGCCGCGAAGTGGTACTCGTCGGCCCCGGTCGCCTCGACGATGCGGGCGATGTTGCGCGGGGTGATGCCGCCGCCCGGCATGATGACGATCCGCCCGGCGGCCCGGCGGACCAGGTCGGCGATGAGCGGGGCGCCCTCAAGCACGCTGACCTCCTGGCCGGAGGTGAGCACGCGGTGCACTCCCAGCTCGATGAGCTGCTCCAGCGCGGCGTACGGGTCGCGGACCATGTCGAACGCGCGGTGGAAGGTGATGCTGGCGTCACCGGCGGCGGCGATCAGCCGGCGGGTGGTCGGCACGTCGACGTCACCCTCGGCGGTGAGTGCGCCGATCACGATGCCGTGCGCGCCGGCCGCCACCGCGGCTCGCACGTCCCGCTCCATCGCCTCGATCTCGAGCGGCGAGTAGATGAAGTCGCCGGCGCGGGGGCGGACGATCACGTGCACCCGGATCCGGGTGACGGTGCGCAGGGTCGTCTCGATGGTGCCCAAGCTGGGCGTCAACCCGCCGTCGAAGAGCGCGGAGCACAGCTCCACCCGGTCGGCGCCGGCCTCCTCGGCGGCAACCGCTCCCTCGACGCTGTCGATGCAGATCTCGAATGTGCTCATGACTCTTCCTTTTCGGTGCGAGAGGGTGCCCGGGTCCAATCGATGGCGGCGGTGACGGCGCCGACCGGTTCGCCGCCGCCGAGCACCGGCACCCGGCGGAGCGCGTCGGCCCCGTCGACGGGTACGCCCACGGCGTCCAGGGCGGCGAGCACGATGGCGGTGGTGGCTCGGGGCGAGCCGTCGACCACCTTCACCGCGACCGCGTGACCGTCCGGGGTGGCCACCGCGAGGACGCCCTCGGCCCCGCCCTTAGCGAGCACGCCGGGCAGCGCCCGCATCAGGTCGGTGTTCGGGTGCCCGTGCCAGCCGCCCACGTACTCCGGGTACTGGCGCATCGCCTGGGCGACCCGCTCCTCGGGGCTGCCCGCGGGCGCGGTGACCAGCGCCTGGAACGTGCGGGCCAGGCCGGTCAGCGGCAGACCGAACAGCGGTGCGCCGCAGCCGTCGACCGCACGGTGGGCGATCGGCGTTCCGGCGAGCCGCGCGACGGTGGCCGCGGTCTCCCGCTGGAGCGGGTGGTCGGGGTCCAGGTAGTCGTGTGTGCTCCAGGACCGGGCCACGCACGCGACGAGCATCGCGGCGTGCTTGCCGGAGCAGTTCATCCGGATTCGCTCGCGCTGCCCGCCGGCGCGGATCAGCCGGTCCCGGGTCGGCTCGTCCTCCGGCCAGTCAACCGGGCAACCGAGCGCGTCCTCGGTCAGGCCCGCGTCGGCGAGCATCGCCCGGACCACCTCGACGTGCCGGTCGTCACCGGTGTGGCTGCCGGCGGCGAGCGCCAGTGCCGGCCCTTTCAGCGTGTCGGTGCCGCCGAGCGCTCCGGTCGCCGCGACGAGGCAGGCCAGTGCCTGCACCGGCTTGAGGGTGGAGCGGGGGAGCGCCGGCTCGTCGGGCACACCGGCGGCGTGCGCGACCGCGCCGTCCGGGTCGAGCACCACGACGCTGCCGTAGTGCCGGCTCTCGACGAAGCCGTTGCGGACGACGCGGGCCAGTTCGGCGTAACGGGGAATGGTCACCGGACGGTGGTCCCTTCGGTGAGCGGCGGCGGGAGGTCCGCGGTCCGTCGTCCGCGCCGGCCGGTGAGCCGGCCGTTGCGGGCCTGGAGTACGCGGGCGAACTTCGACAGCGACGCGTTGACCACCAGGTAGATCAGCGCCACCACCAGGAACGTCTGGATCAGCAGATGGGTGTACGAGGAGAGCACCTGACCGCTGTAGAGCAGCTCGGTGTAGCTGACCACGAAGCCGAGCGAGGTGTCCTTGAGCAGTCCGACCAGCTGGCTGACCAGGGACGGTGCCAGTTGGAGCAGCGCCTGTGGCAGGACGACCAGCGCCATGACCTGCCCCCGGCGCAACCCGACCGCGAGGCCGGCCTCGGTCTGCCCCCGGTCCAGGGCCAGGATGCCGGCCCGGAAGATCTCCGCGAACGCCGCCGAGTTGGAGACCACCAGCGGCACCACGAGCTTCCAGAACAGGGGGAAGTTCATGCCGTACTGCGGCAGCGCGAACAGCGTCACGTAGATCAGCAGGAGGGCGGGCACGGTCCGGAAGATCTCCACGTACGCGCCGGCCGCCCAGCGGAGCGGTCGACGTGCCGACAGCCGGCCGAGCGCCAGCAGCAGCCCGAGCGCGGCGCTGAGCACAGCGGTCGCGGCGGCGGCGCGCACCGTGGCCCAGAGCCCGGTCAGCAGGTACCGCCAGATCGGCCACGTGGTGAACGGCTCCCAGCGTTCGGCGGCCAGTTCGCCGTGGCTGGCGAACTGGCGCACCGCCGCGACGACGGCGCCGGCGAGGACCACCGCGCCCAGCACGGTGGCGATCCGGATGCGCCGCCGGGCCCTCGGGCCCGGCTCGTCGAAGAGGATCTGTCGGGTCTGGTTCATCGGACGATCGCCAGCCTTCGTTCGAGCAGGCCGGTGACCTGACCGATGATCAGCGCCAGCAGCATGTAGGCGAGGCCCGCGCCGGTGAAGACGGCGATCGGCTGGGCCTCGAGGAGGTTCACGTTGTTGGCGGCCTGGGTCAGCTCGACCACCCCGACGGCGGCGGCCAGCGACGTGTTCATCAGCAGCGCGATGCAGATGTTGCCGATCGGCTGGATCACCGCCCGCAGTCCCTGCGGCAGGATCACGTGCCGCAGGGACTGGCCGAAGGTGAGCCCGATGGCGCGTGCCGCCTCGGCCTGGCCCACGCCCACCGTGTTGATCCCGGCCCGGATCGCCTCGGCCAGGTACGCCCCCTCATAGGCGGCGATGACGATGGCGGCGGAGGTGAACAGCGGGAACGAGATGCCGATGGTCGGCAGCGCGAAGACGAAGAGCACCAGCAGCGCCAGCAGCGGCAGGTTCTGGAGCACCTCCACGTACGCCGTGCCGATGGCGCGCAGCAGCGGGACGGGGGCGATCCGCAGGGTGGCCACGGCGATGCCGAGCAGCATCGCCCCGACGGTGGTCACGACGGTCAGTTCGACCGTCGTGACCAGGCCGTGGCCGAGTTCGCTCAGGTGGGTGGTGAGGGCGTCCATCGGCGCGGGAGGCTGCTCAGGAGCCGTCGGCGGAACCGAGGGCCGGCGGGTTGGGCGCCCCACCCTCGACCACCGAGCCGAGGGTGGCCTCCCAGACCTTCGCCCAGGTGCCGTCTGCCTGGATCTTCTTCAGCCAGTTGTTGACGAACTCCTTGAACTGCGCGTCCTCCCGGTTCAGGCCGATGCCGTACGACTCCGTGGTGAACGGCTCGCCGACCACCTTCATGCCGGGGTTGGCCTTGGCGTTCGAGGCGAGGAGGGTGAAGTCCTGCACGTACGCGTCGCCGCGGTTCTGCAGCAGCGCCTGCACCGCCTGCGGGTCGGTGCCGAACGCGACCTGGTTGGAACCGGGCGCGGCGCTGGGCAGCGCGGTGACCGCGGGGGTGTTCGCCCCGACGATGACCGTCTTGCCGGCGAGGTCCTGCACGCTCTTGATCGCGGTGTCGTCCTTGCGGACCGCGACCGCGAGGCCCGAGGTGAGGTAGGGCCCGGCGAAGGCGACCTGCGTGGCCCGCTGCGGGGTGATGGTGTACGTCTGGAAGACGACGTCCACCGACTTGGCCTGGAGCATCGCCTCCCGGGTCTGGGTGCCGATGGTCGTGGTCTTCACCTCGGGCTTGCCGGTGATGTACTTCGCCAGCAGCTTGGCCATGTCGGCGTCGAAGCCCTCGATGGTGCCGGTGACCGGGTTCTGCTGGGACAGCAGCGGGGCGTCCAGGGAGCCGCCGACGGTCAGGTGGCCGCGCTTGCGGATCGCGTCCATCGTGGAGCCGGCCGGGATGTCCGCGTCGGTGGCCACCGGCGCGGCGTCGTACACCGACTGGGCGACCACGCCGTCGCCGCCCAGGCCCGGGTTGCCGGGCAGGGCCGGCGTGCTGCCGCCGTCGCCGCCGCAACCGGCGGCGGCGAGGGCCACCGCCACGGCGGTGGCGCCGAGCGCGAGCGAGCGACGCCTGGTGAAGCTCGTCTTGAGGATTGACATGCCACCCTCCCGTTGGGGGCTAGTGCTGGAGGATCTTGGACAGGAAGTCGCGGGCCCGCTCGGTGCGGGGGGCTGCGAAGAAGTCGTCGGGGGTACCGGACTCGATGATCCGGCCGTCGTCCATGAAGACGACGCGGTCGGCGGCGCGGCGGGCGAAGCCCATCTCGTGGGTGACCACGATCATGGTCATCCCCTCGGCGGCGAGGGAGACCATCACGTCGAGGACCTCGTTGACCATTTCCGGGTCGAGGGCCGAGGTCGGCTCGTCGAAGAGCAGCACCTTCGGTCGCATGGCCAGCGCGCGGGCGATGGCGGCGCGTTGCTGCTGCCCGCCGGAGAGCTGGGCCGGGTGGTGGTCCGCCTTGTCGGCGATGCCGACCCGCTCCAGCAGCGTCATCGCCTGCTGGCGTGCCTCGGTTCGGGAGGTCCGGCGGACCCGGGTGGGGCCGAGGGTGATGTTGTCCAGCACCGTCTTGTGCCCGAAGAGGTTGAAGGACTGGAAGACCATGCCGACGTCGGCGCGCAGTCGGGCCAGCGCGCGGCCCTCGGCGGGTAGCGGCTCACCGTCGATCTCGACGCTGCCCTGCCCGACCGTCTCCAGACGGTTGAGGCAACGGCACAGGGTCGACTTTCCGGAGCCGGATGGGCCGACCACGACGACCACCTCACCGGCGGCCACCGTCAGGTCGATGTCCTTGAGCACGTGCAGCGGCCCGAACCATTTGTGCAGGCCACGGACCGACACCATCGGCCGGTCCGGCCCTGTCGTCCCGGGCCGGCCGGCGAGGTCGGACGCCGTCGTCGGTGCCACTACACGCCTACTTTCTTCGACTACAAAACGAAGTTCTCTACATATCGAAGCAACAGCGCCATCTAAAGGTAGAGAGCAAATTAAGTCAACAGGTTGCTGGAACAAACTCCGGGTGCTAAGAACCTGACGTGACGATTGACGACGCGCCGCGCGACGCCCTCCGGGGCGGCCCCCGGGAGCTGCTGCGGTGGGTGGCCAGTGGGGCGGCCGTCAGTCGTGCCGACCTGGCCCGGCTCTCCGGGCTGTCCCCGTCGACGGTCTCCCAACGCGTGGAGGCGTTGATCAGTCAGGGTCTGCTGGAGGAGGCCGGCGCCGGCCGGTCGCGGGGTGGCCGGCGGCCCCGCCAGCTCGCCGTGCCCACCGGCGGGGCCGTGGTCGGCGCCATCGACCTGGGCGCGCATCACGCGCGCGTCGGCACACTGGATCTCTCCGGCCGGGTGGTTCAGGCCCGCACCCTGCCGGTGCGCATCGAGGACGGTCCGGAGGAGGTGCTCGACGCGCTGCTGGCCGAGGTCTCCGCGCTGGTCGCCGTGCCCACCGGGCCGGACGGGGAGGCGGCCGACGGCGAGTCGGCGGCGGGCGCGCTGCGGGGCATCGGCGTCGGCATACCCGGCCCGGTGCAGCATGCGACCGGCCGGATCGTCAGCCCGTCACGGATGCCCGGCTGGAACGGCTTCGACGTCGCCGCCTTCTGCGCCGGCCGGGTCGAGGTGCCGGTCGTCGTGGACAACGACGCCAACCTGATGGCACTCGGCGCCCACCGCACGACACACCCCGACCTGGACCATGCCGTCTACATCAAGGCCGGCACCGGCATCGGCTCCGGAGTGATCTCCGACGGACGGCTGCACCGGGGCGCACAGGGCTCCGCCGGGGACATCAGCCACTGCCGGGTGGTGGCCGATCCCGCGCCGCCGTGCAGCTGCGGCAACGCCGGGTGCCTGGAGGCGGTGGCCAGCGGCGCAGCCCTGGTCACCGCGCTACGCGACCAGGGCGTGCCGGTCACCGACCTCACCGGCGTGATCCGCCTGATCGACGACGGCGACCGGCACGCCACCGCGCTCGCCCGGCAGGCCGGCCGGGCCATCGGCGAGATCCTGGCCGTGGTGGTCAACTTCTTCAACCCGCAGGTGGTGGCCATCGGCGGCCGGCTCGCCGACTGCGAACCCCTGCTGGCCAGCATGCGCGCCACCCTCTACGAGCGGTGCCTGCCGTTGGCCACCCAGACCCTGCTCATCGAACGGGTCGCCACCGGCCAGGATGTCGGCATCACCGGCGCCGCCCACCTGGTCATCGACCACGTCGTCGCGGCCGGCTGAGCCGGTCCACTGCGGAACGCGGGTCGACCCGGCCCGTGTCGGGGCGATGATCGACACGGGATCGCTGATGTCGCGGTGTCCGGGTCGACGGGATACCCCGATATCAGCTGGTCTCGTGTCGATCACGTGAGCGCCAGCGCAGCCGCTCCGACGCCTACTCCGGGACGCGGCGGTAGGCGCCGTCGCTGGCCGAGGTGGCCATCGAGGCGTACGCGCGCAGCGCCGCCGACACCGGCCGCTGCCGGTCGAGCGGGGTGTACGGCTTGTCGCGCTTCTCCTCGGCCACCCGTCGCGCCTCCAGCTCGTCGGACGGCACGTTCAGCTCGATGGACCGGCCGGGGATGTCGATGACGATCTCGTCGCCCTCGCGCACCAGCGCGATCAGGCCGCCCGAGGCCGCCTCGGGGGAGGCGTGCCCGATGGAGAGCCCGGAGGTGCCGCCGGAGAAACGGCCGTCGGTGAGCAGCGCGCAGGACCGGCCCAGCCCGCGACCCTTGAGGAACGAGGTCGGGTAGAGCATCTCCTGCATGCCGGGGCCGCCCTTGGGCCCCTCGTACCGGATGACCACCACGTCCCCGGCGACGACCTGCTTGGCGAGGATCGCCGTCACGGCGTCGTCCTGCGACTCGTACACCTTGGCCGGGCCGCGGAAGGTCAGGCAGTCGTCCGGAACGCCGGCGGTCTTCACGACGCAGCCCTCCGGCGCGAGGTTGCCGTGCAGGATGGCCAGCCCGCCGTCGGCGGAGTACGCGTGCTCGCGGTCGCGGATGCAGCCCTCGGCCGCGTCGGTGTCCAGGGACGACCAGCGGTTGGTGGTGGAGAACGGCTCGGTGGTGCGCACCCCGCCCGGCGCCGCGTGGAACAGCTCGACGGCGGTCGCCGTCGGCGAGCCGCCCCGCACGTCCCAATCGGTCAGCCACTGCGCCAGGGAGGGGGAGTGGACGGCGTGCACGTCCCGGTTGAGCTGCCCGGCCCGGTCCAGCTCGCCGAGGATCGCCGGGATGCCGCCGGCCCGGTGCACGTCCTCCATGTGGTAGTTCGGCGAGTTCGGCGCGACCTTGGCCAGGCAGGGGACCCGCCGGGAGATCGCGTCGATGTCGGCCACGCCGAAGTCCAACTCCGCCTCACGGGCGGCGGCGAGCAGGTGCAGCACCGTGTTGGTGGAGCCGCCCATCGCCACGTCCAGGGCGACGGCGTTCTCGAAGGCGGCCTTGGACGCGACCACGCGGGGCAGCACCGAGTCGTCGTCGCCGTCGTACCAGCGCTTGGCGATCTCGACGACGGTGCGGCCGGCCTCGACGAAGAGCGACCGGCGCGCGGCGTGGGTCGCCAGCGTCGAGCCGTTGCCGGGCAGCGCCAGCCCGATCGCCTCGGTGAGGCAGTTCATCGAGTTGGCGGTGAACATCCCGGAGCAGGAGCCGCAGGTGGGGCAGGCGGAGCGCTCGATCTCGCCGAGCTGGTCGTCGGTGACGGCCTCGTTCGACGAGGCGATCATCGCGTCGATCAGGTCGATCTTGCTGTGCACGACGCCCTCGATCGCCATCGTCTTGCCGGCCTCCATCGGGCCGCCGGAGACGAAGACGGTCGGGATGTTGAGCCGCAGCGCGGCCAGCAGCATGCCGGGTGTGATCTTGTCGCAGTTCGAGATGCAGACCAGGGCGTCCGCGCAGTGCGCGTTGACCATGTACTCCACGGCGTCGGCGATCAGCTCCCGGCTGGGCAGCGAGTAGAGCATGCCCCCGTGGCCCATCGCGATGCCGTCGTCGACCGCGATGGTGTTGAACTCCCGGCCGACCCCGCCGGCCTCGGCCACCGCGTCGGCGACGAGGCCGCCCATGTCCTTGAGGTGTACGTGACCCGGCACGAACTGGGTGAAACTGTTGGCGATGGCGACGATCGGCTTGCCGAAATCGTCGTCGGTCATCCCGGTGGCCCGCCAGAGGGCCCGGGCGCCGGCCATCGTCCGACCGTGCGTGGAGGTCTTCGACCGCAGCTCAGGCATGCGTACCAGCATGACACCGCCTGCGCGCCGACCGGCCGGAGAGTACGCCGTGTCCCAACAGATGCACACCCGGTCCCCCACGACGAGCGCTCATCCGGCACTCTTGGATGCGTGCACTTCCCCCCGGGCATGGTCGCGGTCGCGGCGCTGAGCGGGCTCGTGGCCACTGCCGCCGCCGTCCTGCTGGCCGTGGTCGCCCGGCGGCGCACCGGCCCCCGCCGTCCGGCGCACGTGCTGCTCGCGGTGGCCGCCGGCGCCGCCCTGCTGAGCCTGCTGGTCGGGGTGGCGACCGTCCTCGCCGCGGGCGACCACTGGGCGCACGAGCAGGGGCAGCGCACCGGGTGGGCCACGGTGGTCGCGATCGGCACGGCGGTGAGCGGGCTGGCCTTCGCCGCCGGTCTGCTCCGGCTGCCCGGGGTGGCCGCCACCGCGCCGGGGACCGCCCGGCTCGCCCTGGACGGCTTGATCATGGCCGCCGCGCTGTGGTTCGTCGGCTGGGTGCTCTTCTCCGAGCCCACCCGGCTGCTCGGCGCCGCCACCCCGATGGCGTGCCCGGCGATCCTGGTGGCCACGGTGAGCGCCGCGCTCGGCGCCGGGCTCGCCGTGATCGTCGTCTTCCGGGCCGCCGCCCCGCGTCGGCGGCTGGCCGCGCTCGGCGCGGGCATCAGCGCGGTGAGCTGCGGCGGCTTGGGTCTCGCCGCCGGGCTCTGCCAGGCCGGGCCGACCATGGCGCTGACCGGCGCGGCGGTGCTCGCCGCCGCCCTGCTGACCGTCGCGCTCGCGGTGTACCGGGCCGACCGGCCGGGGCAGGTCGACCTGGACCTGATCGGCAGCGACGGCGAGTACGCGGTCGCCCCGATGCTGGCGATGGCCGCCTCGGCGATGTACCACCTCCTCCAGGACGGCAGGTTCACCGCGGCGGGCATCGTGGCCGGCAGCGTGGAGGGCTTCGCCCTGGTGGCCCGGCAGTACCTCACCCTCAAGGACGTCCGGAACTACGCCGGCCGGCTGGCCGAGCGGGAGGCGCACTTCCGCGAGCTGGCGCACACCGACCCGCTGACCACGCTGGCCAACCGGCGCGGGCTGCTGCGCGCGCTGCACGACAGCGCGGCGGCGGGCACCCCGTGCGTGCTGCTCGGGCTCGACCTCGACGGCTTCAAGAACGTCAACGACATGCGGGGCCACGACGTGGGCGACGCCGTGCTGGCCGAGGTGGGCCGGCGGCTGCGCGGCAACCTGCGCCCCGGCGACGTGGCGGCCCGGCTCGGCGGCGACGAGTTCGCCGTGCTCATGCCCGGCCGGCCCGCCGACGCGGACCGGGTCGCCGAGCGGCTGCTCGGGGTGCTCAACCGGCCGTACGACCAGGCGGAGGGGCCGGTCTTCCTGTCGGTGAGCATCGGCGTCGCCGGGTGGGCCGGTGAGCCGGACGTGGAGCTGCTGCTGCGCCACGCCGACCTGGCGCTGCGCTACGCCAAGCAGCGCGGCAAGAACCGGATCGAGCGCTACGACGCCACGTACGACCAGCTGCTGCGCCGGCGCACCACGCTGGAGCACGAGCTGCGTGGCGCCATCGAGCGCGACGAGCTGCGGCTGGCGTTCCAGCCGGTGGCCTCACTGCCGTCGGTGCGCCCGGTGGGCGCCGAGGCGCTGCTCCGCTGGCACCACCCCGAGCTGGGCAACGTTCGCCCGGACGAGTTCATCCCGCTGGCCGAGGAGTGCGGGATGATCTCGACGCTCGGCGCCTGGGTGCTGCACCAGGCCTGCTACCAGCTCTCCCGGTGGCTGGCCGACGGGCACGATGTGTGGGTCTCGGTGAACGTCTCGCCGCGCGAGCTGCACGCCCCGGAGTACGTGGTCCAGGTCGCCGAGGCGCTGCGCGCCCACCACGTGCCGCCGCAGCGGCTGGTGCTGGAGGTCACCGAGCACGCGGTCGCCACCGACCTGGACGAGCTGATCCGCCGGCTGACCGCGCTGCGGCTGACCGGCGTCCGGATCGCGCTCGACGACTTCGGCGCCGGCTACTCCTCGCTGGGGCAGTTGCGCCGGCTGCCGATCGACATCCTGAAGATCGACCACAGTCTGGTCGCCGAGCACGAGCCGGTCCGCCCGGTCGGCGCGGACGGTCCGGCGTTCGCCCCGATGGTCGACATCGTGATGCGACTGGGGCACCAACTGGGGCTGGAGGTGATCGCCGAGGGGGTGACCACGCCGACCGAGCTGGCCGCGGTGGTGGCCGCCGGCTGCCGGTTCGGCCAGGGCGCGCTCTTCGGCTGGGGCGTGCCGTCGGAGCACCTGGAGGCGATGCTGGAGGCGGCCACCTCGCCGGGCGCGCGGCCCGCGCCGCTGCCCACGCCGCGCCGGCCTCTCGGCGGATCCGGGCAGGTCACCCCGGTTGCCGAGAGCGCGTCGCCGGCCGACGCGCCGCGCTCCGTTAACCAACATGTGGGATCAGTTGACTCATCGCGTGAGATGCGTCAGGCTTAGCCGCATGTCGTCGTACCGGTCGCTGCGAGTACTTACCTGAGCGCACTCTCCCTCATCGAGAGTGCGCTGGCCCCGTGCATCTGCACGAGGGCCGTTTTTATTGCCATCGGAACCTGTCGGGGCGGGCCCCGCCCGCGTCGCATCGCTTGACAAGCCCCAGCCATTCCAGCCGAAGGCCAGAACCGCCATGACGAGACCCACGCCCGAGACTCTCGCCCACACCGCCCGGCGTGCCCGCGCGGCCGCCGAGCCGGCCGGCACCGTCGACCCCGCCGCCGCGCGCGCTGCGGCCACCCCGGCCGTTCCGGTGGTACGGCCATCCGCTCCGGCGCCGGTCTCCGGCGCCGGCTCGCTCGTGCGGTCCCTGGAGGCGCTCGGCGTCGACGTCGTCTTCGGCATCCCGGGCGGCGCCATCCTGCCCGCGTACGACCCGCTCTACGACTCCAGCGTCCGGCACATCCTGGTCCGGCACGAGCAGGGCGCGGGGCACGCGGCGACCGGGTACGCGCAGGCCACCGGCAAGGTCGGTGTCTGCATCGCCACCTCCGGCCCCGGCGCGACCAACCTGGTCACCCCGATCGCCGACGCGTACATGGACTCGGTGGCGATGGTGGCGATCACCGGCCAGGTGGCCCGCCCGTCGATCGGCACCGACGCCTTCCAGGAGGCGGACATCCAGGGCATCACGCTGCCGATCACCAAGCACAACTTCCTCGTGCAGAACGCCGAGGAGATCCCGCAGGTGCTGGCCGAGGCGTTCCACCTGGCCAGCACCGGCCGGCCCGGCCCGGTGCTGGTCGACATCCCCAAGGACGTGCTCCAGGCGTCGACCACGTTCGCCTGGCCGCCCACCCTGGACCTGCCCGGCTACCGGCCCACCCTGCACCCGCACGGCAAGCAGATCCGGGAGGCGGCCCGGCTGATGGCGGCCGCCCGCCGGCCGGTGCTGTACGTGGGCGGCGGGGTGCTCAAGGCCGGCGCCACCGAGGGTCTGCGCCGGCTGGCCGAGCTGACCGGCATCCCGGTGGTGACCACGCTGATGGCGCTCGGCGCGTTCCCCGACTCGCACCCGCAGCACCTGGGGATGCCCGGCATGCACGGCACCGTCGCGGCGGTCTACGGCCTGCAGAAGGCGGATCTGATCGTCGCTCTGGGCGCCCGGTTCGACGACCGGGTCACCGGCAAGCTGGACTCGTTCGCCCCGGACGCGGCGGTGGTGCACGCCGACATCGACCCCGCGGAGATCGGCAAGAACCGGCACGCGGACGTGCCGATCGTCGGCGACGCCCGGCACGTCATCGACGAGCTGATCGCGGCGGTGACGGCGGAGCGGTCGACCGGGCACGACAGTGACCTGGGCGACTGGTGGACCCAGCTCGACGACCTGCGCAACCGCTACCCGCTGGGCTACGACGAGCCGGCCGACGGCACGCTCTCCCCGCAGTACGTGATCAAGCGGCTGGGCGAGATCGTCGGCCCGGACGCGATCTACGTGGCCGGGGTGGGCCAGCACCAGATGTGGGCGTCACAGTTCATCTCCTACGAGAAGCCGCACACCTGGCTGAACTCCGGCGGCCTCGGCACGATGGGCTACGCGGTGCCGGCGGCGATGGGCGCCAAGGTCGGCAAGCCGGACACGGTGGTCTGGGCGGTCGACGGCGACGGCTGCTTCCAGATGACCAACCAGGAGCTGGCCACCTGCGCGTTGGAGGGGATCCCGGTCAAGATCGCCGTGATCAACAACGGCAACCTCGGCATGGTCCGGCAGTGGCAGACGCTGTTCTACAACGAGCGCTACTCCAACACCGACCTCGGCACCCACAAGCACCGCATTCCCGACTTCGTCAAGCTCGCCGAGGCGCTGGGCTGCGTCGGGCTGCGCTGCGAGAACGCCGACGACGTGGACAAGACCATCGCCGCCGCCATGGAGATCAACGACGCCCCGGTGGTGATCGATTTCGTGGTCGGCAAGGACGCCATGGTCTGGCCGATGGTCGCGGCCGGCACCAGCAACGACGAGATCATGTTCGCCCGCGGCGTCCGCCCGGCCTTCGACGAGGATGACATCTGATGACGATGCACACGCTTTCGGTTCTCGTGGAGAACAAGCCCGGCGTGCTCGCCCGGGTCTCCGGCCTGTTCTCCCGGCGCGGGTTCAACATCGACAGCCTAGCCGTGGGCGAGACCGAGAACCCGGACGTCTCCCGGATCACCATCGTGGTCAACGCCGAGTCGTCCCCGCTGGAACAGGTCACCAAGCAGCTCAACAAGCTGGTGAACGTGCTCAAGATCGTCGAGCTGGACGCGCAGGTCTCGGTCGCCCGGGAGCTGCTGCTGGTGAAGGTCCGCGCCGACCGGTCCGCGCGGACACAGGTGCTCGAGACGGTCAACCTGTTCCGCGCCCGGGTGGTCGACGTGGCACCGGACACGCTGACCATCGAGGCCACCGGCACTCCGGACAAGCTCGACGCGCTGCTGCGCGACCTCGAGCCCTTCGGCATCAAGGAAATGGTCCAGTCCGGGCTGGTGGCGATCGGTCGCGGCTCGCGTTCGATCACCGCCGGTCCCGCGCTGCGGGCCGCCTGACCCATCCGCACAGTCCACGACGGGCCGCCCGGGCCGTCGTACGAAAGGGAAGTCTCATGAGCGTTGAGGTGTACTACGACGACGATGCCGACCTCGGCCTGATCCAGGCCAAGAAGGTCGCGGTGATCGGCTACGGCAGCCAGGGCCACGCCCACGCGCTGTCGCTGCGCGACTCCGGCGTCGACGTGGTGATCGGTCTGCCCGAGGGCTCGAAGAGCCGTCCCAAGGCCGAGGAGCAGGGCCTGCGGGTCGTCACGCCCGCGCAGGCCGCCGCCGAGGCCGATGTGATCATGGTGCTCGCACCGGACACCGCCCAGCGTGCCCTCTACACCGAGTCGATCGCCCCGCACCTCGCTCCGGGCAAGGCGATCTTCTTCGGCCACGGTTTCAACATCCGGTACGGGCTGATCAAGCCGCCGGCCGAGGTGGACGTGGCGATGGTCGCGCCGAAGGGCCCCGGCCACCTGGTCCGTCGCCAGTACTCCGACGGCAAGGGGGTGCCGTGCCTGGTCGCCGTCGAGCAGGACGCCAGCGGCAACGCGCTCGCGCTCGCCCTCGCGTACGCCAAGGGGATCGGCGGCACCCGCGCCGGCGCGATCCGGACCACCTTCACCGAGGAGACCGAGACCGACCTCTTCGGCGAGCAGGCGGTCCTCTGCGGCGGAGCGGCGGCACTGGTGCAGACCGGTTTCGAGGTGCTCACCGAGGCGGGTTACGCCCCCGAGGTGGCCTACTTCGAGTGCCTGCACGAGCTGAAGCTGATCGTCGACCTGATGTACGAGGGCGGCATCGCGAAGATGCGGTACAGCATCTCCGACACCGCCGAGTACGGCGACCTCTCCCGTGGCCCGCGGATCATCGACTCCCGCGTCAAGGACGAGATGCGCAAGATCCTCGGGGAGATCCAGTCCGGCGAGTTCGCCCGGGAGTGGGTGGCCGAGGACGAGGCGGGCCGGCCCAACTTCACCAAGTGGCAGGCCGAGGGTGCGGCGCACCCGATCGAGGAGACCGGCAAGAAGCTGCGCGGCATGATGAGCTGGGTCGACCGCCCGATCACCGAGACCGCCTGACGTCGCCCGCGGGGACCGTCCGGCCGTCCAGTCACGGCCGGACGGTCTCCGCGCGTCCATACCGGGATCCCGGCCGGGGAACGTGCTCGCAACCTGCGCCGGGCACCGCGCCGGTGGCGTCGGCCTCCCGGACGTCTCTGCTGAACGTGATACCTGTGAGTCATATCGATGACCCACAGGTATCACCGTCACAAATGTGCGACCCGGCGGACTCAGCAGGTGGGGCGAGCCCGGCCGCGGGCGGCCGGCCGGCGGCGCGATGCCGCGAGACCAGCGGCCCGACCCGCGCCTCCCCGAGGGCCGCTGCCTTCGCTCATCGTTGGTCCGCGCAACCGTGACGGCCTGGTGAACGGCCGATGTCCACCGTCCGACCCGGCGTGTGAGGGCCCTCACCCCGAAGACCGGAACATACCGACCAGCGCGGCCCCTACGATCGCGGGTAGGTGCGCAGCCGGCACCTGACAGCCACGGCACGACCAGCGCAGGGTGCAGTGCGGCGCCCTGCCACCCGGGCCGATCGCAAACACGACCTCTACGAGGACCGATGAATCCTGTCGTACTGATCGCCGAAGAACTCGCCCCCGCCGCCATCGAGGTGCTCGCCCACGACTTCGACGTCCGTCATGTCGACGGCACCGACCGTCCGGCCCTGCTCTCGGCGCTCTCCGAGGCCGACGCCGTCATCGTGCGCAGCGCGACCCAGATCGACGCCGAGGCGATCGCCGCCGCGCCCCGCCTCAAGGTGGTCGCCCGGGCGGGCGTCGGGCTGGACAACGTCGAGGTGCCGGCCGCCACCGCGCGGGGCGTCATGGTCGTCAACGCGCCCACCTCGAACATCGTCTCCGCCGCGGAGCAGGCCGTCGCGCTGCTCCTCGCCGTGGCCCGCAACACCGCGAGCGCCAGCGCCGCGCTGAAGGCGGGGGAGTGGAAGCGGTCGAAGTACACCGGCGTCGAGGTGCAGGGCAAGACCGTCGGCGTGGTCGGGCTCGGCCGCATCGGGGTGCTGTTCGCGCAGCGCATCGCCGCGTTCGGCACCCGGCTGATCGCGTACGACCCGTACATCCAGCCGGCCCGGGCGGCGCAGCTCGGCGTGCGCCTGGTCGGGCTGGAGGAGCTGCTGCGGGAGAGCGACTTCATCTCCATCCACCTGCCGAAGACCCCGGAGACGGTGGGCCTGATCGGTGAGAAGGAGCTGGCGATCGTCAAGCCCGGCGTCCGCATCGTCAACGCCGCCCGTGGCGGTCTGGTCGACGAGCAGGCGCTCGCCGACGCGATCGCCGAGGGCCGCGTCGGCGGCGCCGGCGTGGACGTGTACTCCAAGGAGCCCTGCACCTCCTCGCCGCTGTTCGCCTTCGACAACGTGGTGGCGACCCCGCACCTGGGCGCCTCCACCCACGAGGCGCAGGACAAGGCCGGCCTGGCGGTGGCCCGGAGCGTGAAGCTGGCGTTGCAGGGCGAGTTCGTCCCGGACGCGGTCAACGTGCAGGCCGGCGGCGTGGTCGCCGAGGATGTCCGGCCGCTGCTGCCGCTGGCCGAGAAGCTCGGCCGGGCGTTCACGGCGGTCGCCGGCGGCGTCGCCGCCAGCGTCACGGTCGAGGTCCGCGGCGAGATCGTCGGCCACGACGTGTCGGTGCTCAAGCTCGCCGCCACCAAGGGCCTGTTCAGCTCGGTGGTCGAGGAGCAGGTCACCTACGTCAACGCCCCCCACCTGGCTGCCGAGCGGGGCGTCGAGGTGACCCTGGCCAGCCTGGCCGAGACGGCGGAGCAGCCCACCCTGGTCACGGTGCGGGGCGCGCTGCCCGACGGCCGGACGGTCAGCGTCTCCGGCACGGTCACCCACTCGGGTGCCCGCGACGTCCTGAAGCTCACCGAGGTGGACGGCTTCGACGTGGAGATCGGCGCGGAGGGCATCCTGCTCTTCCTGCGCTACGCCGACCGGCCGGGCGTCGTCGGCGTCGTCGGCACGCTGCTCGGCGAGTCGGGCATCAACATCGCCGCCATGCAGGTGGCCCGTCGCGAGGCGGGCGGCGAGACCCTCATGACGCTCACCGTCGACCAGGCGCTCGGCGCCGACCTGCTCACCTCGGCGGCCGACTCGATCGGCGCGACGGCGGCCAGCGCGGCGGATCTGCGCGACGAGTAGTCACGGCAGCACCGCGAGGGGCCCGGCTCTGCGCTGGGCCCCTCCGTCGTACCCCGGGGTCGGGTTTCCTGCCGCCCGGCTGTGTCAGCCGGGCAGCCGGGCCGGGGGTGGGTAGACCGAGCCGTCCTGCGGGTCGAAGAGCATCAGCCCGTTCTCGCCGGCCAGCCGCTCGATGTCCAGCAGCACCTGGTCCGCGCAGTTCGGGTCCAGGTTCAGCTCGACATGGTCGTGGGCGGCGTGCAGTGGCGCCACCGCCCACGGGCTGTCCGGGCCGGGGTGTCGGTCCGGGTAGGAGGCGGTGATCGCCCGGTAGAAGGCGACCACTCGCGGGTCCGGGTAACGGTCCACGTGCCGCCCCTGCCGGCAACCCTCGACCGCGCCCCGCACGTCCTCGGGCGTCGCCCCGTCCTCCAGGGCCCACACGCTCAGATCGAAACTCACGGCGGACAGCGTGCCATCCGTCGTTCACCATGTCGAAACTGCCTCGCCGCAGGCCAATCACTGATCCGCTGCGGTCCGGCCACGACGGTCCGGTGTGGAGACTCTTGCGTCGAGTTGCGTCGATTCGCTAGCGTACCGACTGCGGTCACTGGCCGAGTTCGCGGCGCCGGCCCGTCTTCGGGTGGCGCGGTCGACGTCCGGCCCGACCGGTCCGCACCCCTCGATTGTGCGAGCCACGCGCACTCGTCGCTGACCGGCCCCCACGGCCGTTGCCGAGGCTGTGGGGGCCGATCGCAGCCCGACCGGCCGGCCCGAGGGACGGCCGAGGTGCGAATCGGGCTCCAGGGCGAGCCTCCCGCATCGCCGCCGGTGCCTCGTCCCGGCTCGACGAGATCCAGGAGACACGCCCCCGCGCCGCGGGGAGGCAAGCTCGGTGCGGCGACGTCCCGCTCAGCGCCGGTGGGCGAAGAGCGCGCGGTAGTCGGAGCCGCCACGGAACCAGGCCAGGCCGGTGGGGCCGGCGGCGTAGAGCGCGGTGGCGTAGGCGTCGGCGACCGTCAGGTCGGGGCCGACGACCGTGGCGGCGACGAGCTGACTGGCCGGCTCGCCCGTGTGCGGGTCCACCACGTGCCCCTGCCGTCCGGTCACCCCGGAGGTGCCGACCGCGCCGTCGGTCATCTCCAGCACGAGCGGCGCGCGGTCGGGCGCGGTCGGGTGGTGTACCGCCACCCGCCACGGCCCGCCGTGCGGCGCGCGACCGCGGACCACGAGGTCGGCCCCGGTGAGGACCGCGTAGTCGTGGATGCCCGCGGCACGCAGGCGGGCGGCGGCGCGTTCGACCGCCCAGCCGCCGAGCAGGCCGCCCGGGTCGAAGCCACCGGGCACGGCCCAGGCGTCGAACCACCCGTCGGTGGCGGCGCGCATCGCCGTGCAGCGGTCCACCAGGTCGGCCAGCGGCGGGTACGAGTCCGGGCTGATCTCGCCCCGGCGCAGCATGGAGACGAGGCTCTCCGGCCGGTTCGGGCCGTAGGTGAGGTCGATGGCGCGCAGCTCGGCGACGCTGTCCCGCAGCGCCTCGCCGACACCTCGCCGGCCGAGCCACTCGGGCGCATTGAGCAGCAGGGTGTACTCCGCGGTCGGGGTGCGCACCGTGTGCTGCACGGCGATCCGGCCCTGGCCGCTGACGGCGGGGTCGATCCGCTGCCGACGGCTGCCGAGCCGGAGGTCCGGCCGGCGGTTCCGGAAGGCCGACGGATCGGGCCAGCGGGTCCTCGGCTGCTCGTCGATGCGCATGACGCCTGCCCCCTAGCAGTCGGGGCCGCGTTGTCGGCGACCACCGTCCGCGGGCCCCCGCGACCCGCTGACCCCCACCGTAGGCAGCGGAGATGACCGGCACATGAGTTCCGCCTGAGAGGGTCCTGTGTATCGGAGGCTCCCACAATGTGGAAGCGGCGTACCGGGAGGCGGGACAGCGACGTACCGTTGCGGCGACGGTGCAGTCGAGCAGAGGAGTACGGGCGTGGCGCGGATCGCGGTGGTGGCCGGGGACGGCATCGGGCCCGAGGTGGTCGCGCAGGCCCGCAAGGTCCTCGACGCCGTGCTGCCCGGCGTGCAGGCCACCGAGTACGACCTCGGCGCGGCCCGCTGGCACCGTACCGGAGAGGTGCTGCCCGACTCGGTGCTGACCGAGCTGGCCGGCCACGACGCGATCCTGCTGGGCGCCGTCGGTGACCCGACGGTCCCCCCGGGCGTGCTGGAGCGGGGTCTGCTGCTCAAGCTCCGTTTCGCCTTCGACCAGTACGTCAACCTGCGTCCGTCCCGCCTCTGGCCCGGGGTCGCCGGCCCGCTGGGCAACGTGAAGCCGGGCGAGGTCGACCTGGTCGTGGTGCGCGAGGGCACCGAGGGGCTCTACGCCGGGGCCGGCGGTTCTCTGCACCGGGACACCCCCGCCGAGGTCGCCACCGAGGAGAGCCTGAACACCCGGCACGGCGTGGAGCGGGTCATCCGCGACGCGTTCGCCCGGGCCGGCCGCCGGGAGCGGCGCAAGGTCACCCTCGTGCACAAGACCAACGTGCTCACCCACGCCGGGTCGCTCTGGGCGCGCGCCTTCGACGCCGTCGCCGCCGAACACCCGGACGTCGACACCGAGTACCAGCACGTCGACGCGGCCGCGATGTTCCTGGTCACCCAGCCGCAGCGCTACGACGTGGTGGTCACCGACAACCTGTTCGGCGACATCCTCACCGACATCGCCGCCGCCGTCACAGGCGGGATCGGGCTGGCCGCCAGCGGCTGCATCAACCCCGAGGGGGCGTACCCCTCGATGTTCGAGCCGGTGCACGGCTCGGCGCCGGACATCGCCGGGCAGGGCGTCGCCGACCCGGTCGCCGCGGTGCTCTCCGCCGCGCTGCTGCTGGAGCAGCTCGGCCACGCCGAGGCCGCGGCCCGCGTCAACGCTGCGGTCGCCGCCGAGCTCGCCGGGCGGACGCCGGGCGTGCCGCTGCGTACCGCCGAGGTCGGCGACCGGCTCGCGGCCCACGCCGTATCCTGACCGCCCCGGGCCACCGGCGGCGCGCCGGTCCGACCCGGCACGGCCTCCATTCGGGGCCCTCTATGACCCCGATCGGCGCTACCCGCTGAACGACCGTTCGGGGTAAGTTTCTGGCACAGCCATGTCGGTGTGCGATCCCGCATGCCGTTGTCCCGCAGGGAGGTCAGCGCGATGAGCGGTGGTGACAAGCTCGACTTCGAGATCCGTCCGAATCCCGCGCCGGTATCCGCCGCCGACCGGGCCGCCCTGCTGGCCAACCCCGGGTTCGGCCGGGTGTTCACCGACCACATGGTCACCGTCCGCTATGCCGACGGCAAGGGTTGGTACGACGCCCGGGTGGAGGCGCGCGCGCCGATCCCGATGGACCCGGCCAGCGCGGTGCTGCACTACGCGCAGGAGATCTTCGAGGGGCTGAAGGCGTACCGGACCGCCGACGGCGGTGTGACCATGTTCCGGCCGGACGCCAACGCCGCCAGGTTCGTCGCCTCGGCGCAGCGCATGGCGATGCCGGTGCTACCGCCCGAGGTCTTCGTCGACTCGCTGCACAAGCTCATCGAGGTCGACCAGGAGTGGATCCCGACCGGTGAGGACGGCAGCCTCTACCTGCGGCCGTTCATGTTCGCCAGCGAGGTCTTCCTCGGCGTCCGCCCGGCCAACGAATACCTCTACATGGTGATCGCCTCGCCGGTCGGCGCGTACTTCACCGGCGGGGTCAAGCCGGTCACCGTGTGGGTCTCACCGGACTACACCCGGGCGGCGCCCGGCGGCACCGGCGCGGCCAAGTGCGGCGGCAACTACGCCGCGTCACTGGCGGCCCAGGCCGAGGCCATCGACGCCGGCTGCGACCAGGTGGTCTTCCTGGACGCGGTGGAGCGGCGCTTCGTCGACGAGTTGGGCGGCATGAACGTCTTCTTCGTCTACGACGACGACACGGTGGTCACCCCGCCGCTGACCGGCACGATCCTGCCGGGCATCACCCGGGACGCGGTGCTCACCCTCGCCGGCGCGGCCGGTCACCGGGTCGAGGAGCGGCCGGTCACCTTCGCCGACTGGCAGGCGGACGCGGCCAGCGGCCGGCTCCGCGAGGTCTTCGCCTGCGGCACCGCCGCGGTGATCACGCCGATCGGCGGGGTCCGCTTCCCGGACGGCGAGTTCCTGATCGGCGGCGGCGAGCCCGGCCGCGTGACGATGGCGCTACGCCAACAACTGGTCGACATCCAGCGCGGCAAGGCCACCGACCCGCAGGGCTGGGTGCGCCGGGTCCTCTGACGCCCGCCGGCACGGCTGCACGCGGTCCGACCGACATCGGTTCGTCCGGGCGCGACGCCTCAGGGTCATCCGATGGCCCCGAGGCGTCGCGCCGACGGCTAGTCCAGCAGGTGATCGCGGAGGGCCGCCAGTTGCTCGTCGGTCACCCCGGCGTGGCGTAGGTAGCCTTCCACCGAGCCGTGACCCTCGCGCAGCTCGGCGAGGAAGGTCTCCATCGTCTCGGCGGGCGAGGCCAGGAACGGCGCCGGCAGGTTCGCCCCGCCCGGCGTGGTGGCGGCCAGCCAGGCGCTGAAGCGGGCCGACGCCTCCGTGCTCAGCGCGTAGTCCGCGACGATGTCGGCGTCGTCGACGCCGAGCACGGCGAGGGTCAACGCGCACACGATGCCGGTGCGGTCCTTGCCCGCGACGCAGTGCACCACCACCGGGGCGTTCGCGGAGTCCGCGATCAGCCCGACCGCCTCGGCCAGCCCGGCGGTGCCGGTCTGGGCCAGGTCGGCGTAGCGGTCCGCGAGGTAGCGGGCCAGGCTGACACCCTCCTCGTGCGGCTGCTCGGCCCAGTCCGCGTGCTCCGGGTGGATGTGCCGGTAGGTCAGCCCCGGGTACGCCGGAACCCGACCGTCGCGGTCCACCTCGGCCGGGCGGCGCAGGTCGATGACGGTGCGGATGCCGATCGCGGCGAACGCGTCCCGGTCGTGCTCGCCGAGGCGGTGCAGCGAGTCGGAGCGGTAGAGCCGGCCCCGGCACACGGTGCGGCCGTCGTGGGCGGCGTAGCCACCGACGTCGCGGAAGTTGAAGGTCGCGGGCAGCGAGATGTGTCGGTTGTCATCGATGGCGTCCACGGTGACACGGTAACGGCCGGTGGGGTCGAGCCCCCACCGGCCGTCGGGTCCGGTTCGGCTACCGCGCGGTGCCCGGCGGGAGCGCGCCGTACGTCTCGTCGTAGTAGCCACCCAGATGGTCCCGGTATGCCGGGTCGCTGTGGCTGGTCTCGTCGTACTCGGGGGCGGCCTTGATCTGGTCGCGGGTCCGGTCGACGGAGACGGTGCGCTGGTCGTGGTCGACCTGGTTGACCGTGCCGGCCGGCAGCATCACCTTCTTGCCGAAGATCCACGGGCCGGTGTCCACCACCAGGTAGCTGCCGTCCACCTCGTGGCTGGCGCTGTCGATCTTGCCGATCCCACCGTCGGTGGCCTCGACCTTGTAGCCGACCAGGTCGGCGTCGGCCACCCCGGCCTGGTCACGGTAGCGCCAGGGGTCGAAGGCGCCGGCCGGCGCGCCGCCGGGCACCGCGCCCTGGTCGCTGCCGGGCAGGGGGTCCGGCGCGGCGTGCGTGGCGTGCGGGTCGATCCTGTCCATCCCGTTCACTCCTGACTGTCGCCGATCGCCTCGGCGTGGGTGAGTGCGTCCCCGCAGGAGCTACCCGGCCGCCGGGGGCCGGAAACGGCGACGGGCCGACACCGCGGGTGCGGCGGCGGCCCGTCGGGGCGTACCGGTCAGGCGAGGGCGGCCTCGGCGTCCAGGGTGACGGCCGCGGCGTGCACCACGGCGGAGATCCGCAGCGCCTCGTGCACCTGCTCCCGGGTGAAGCCGCTGCGGCGCAGCGCCTTCTCGTGCGACTCCAGGCACACCCCGCAGCCGTTGATCGCCGAGACGGCGAGGCACCACAGCTCGAAGTCGCCCTTGTCCACCCCGGGCCGGGCGATGATCTGCATCCGCAGCCGGGCCGGCGTCGAGGCGTACTGCTCGTCGCCGATGAGGTGCTTGGCCCGGTAGTAGACGTTGGTCATGGCCATGATGGCCGCGGCGCCCTTGGCGGCCCGGACGCCCTCCGGCTCGAGGTGCCCGAGCGCCTCGGCGGCGATCTCGCGGAGCACCACGGGGTTGCGGGAGGCCACCGCGCAGGCCAGCGCGGTGCCCCAGGCCTGCACCGGAGTCAGCGTCGAGGTGCCGACGATGGAGCCCAGGTTGAGCCTGATGTCCTTGGCGTACTCGGGCAGAGCCGCCGTGATCGCGTCCAGGCCCACGGTCAGGCCCCGGCGCCGGCGAGGAGGTCGGCGTCCAGGGACACGCAGGCGGTGAGTTCGTACTCCGGGAAGGGGTTACCGACAGTGAGCAAGGGTCCTCCTGGGGAGCGGCGCAGGGGCCGGTAACTGGATCTGTTCCAGATGCTTCCCTAGGACTGTTCGCGCCGCTGAGCGGGCAGGTGACGTGTGAAGCCGATCACGAGCGGCGGGTTGTGCCCGCGACGGGACCATGCCCGGGTGTGGCGACACTGCGTCACCGTCTCGCGATGTGGATTATTTCTCCCAAAATCAGGGGAGGGGTGGCAGAGTGGCGACCGTGACCAGCACAGCCCTGATTATTGCGACCTAGCGCGCCGGCTCTCCCTCCGCCGAGCGCGCAGACCTCCCGCATCCGCGGGAGGTCTTTTTGTTGCTCCGAGAAAGGATCCTGATGACGTTCCAGGTCTACGACACGACGTTGCGCGACGGCGCCCAGCGCGAGGGGCTCACCTACTCGGTGGTCGACAAGCTGGCGGTGGCCCGACTGCTCGACGAGTTCGGTGTCGGCTTCATCGAGGGTGGCTGGCCGGGCGCGGTGCCCAAGGACACCGAGTTCTTCCGCCGGGCCCGCACCGAGCTGGACCTGCGGCACGCCGTGCTGGTCGCGTTCGGCGCCACCCGCAAGGCCGGTGTCGCGGTGGCCGACGACCCCCAGGTGCGCGGCCTTCTGGACGCGCAGACCCCCGCGGTGGCGCTGGTCGCGAAGGCCGACACCCGGCACGTCGAGCGCGCGCTGCGCACCACCGGCGCGGAGAACCTGGCGATGATCCACGACACCGTCAGCCACCTCGTCGGCGAGGGCCGCCGGGTCTTCGTGGACGGGGAACACTTCTTCGACGGCTACCGGCACGACCCGGCGTACGGCGCGGCCGTGGTGCAGACCGCGCTCGCCGCCGGGGCCGAGCGGATGGTGCTCTGCGACACCAACGGCGGAATGCTGCCGTCGCAGGTGACCGCCGTGATCGCCGACCTGACCGGCCGGCTGGGGATCGACCCCGGGCTGCTCGGCATGCACGCGCAGAACGACACCTCGTGCGCGGTGGCCAACACGATCGCGGCGGTGGAGGCGGGTGTCCGCCACGTGCAGGGCACCGCCAACGGGTACGGCGAGCGCCCCGGCAACGCCGACCTCTTCGCGGTCGTCGCCAACCTCCAACTCAAGCTGGGCATGCCCGTCCTACCGGAGGGCTGCCTGGCGCAGATGGTGCGGGTCTCGCACGCCATCGCCGAGATCGCCAACATCGCCCCCGACACCCACCAGGCCTACGTCGGGGCCGCCGCCTTCGCCCACAAGGCGGGGCTGCACGCGAGCGCGATCAAGGTCGACCCGTTGCTCTACAACCACGTGGACCCGTCGGTGGTGGGCAACGACATGCGGATCCTGATAACCGAGATGGCCGGCCGGGCCAGCGTCGAGCTCAAGAGTCGCGAGCTCGGGCTGGACCTGGCCGGCCGTCCGGAGGCGCTGACCCGGGTCACCAAACGGGTCAAGGAGCTGGAGGCCGGCGGCTGGTCCTTCGAGGCGGCGGACGCGTCCTTCGAGTTGCTGGTCCGCTCCGAGCTGCCGGAGGGCGGTCCGGCGCGGCCGTTCACGCTGGAGTCGTACCGGGTGCTGGTGGAGCACCGCGAGGACGGCGCGGTGGTCTCCGAGGCGACCGTGAAGATCCGGGTACGCGGGGAGCGGGTGATCGCCACCGCCGAGGGCAACGGCCCGGTCAACGCGCTGGACGAGGCGCTGCGGGTCGGGCTGGCGCGGCACTACCCGCAGCTGCGCGACTTCGAGCTGGCCGACTACAAGGTGCGCATCCTGGAGGGCAGCCACGGCACCGGCGCGGTGACGCGGGTGCTGCTGGAGACCGCCGACGGCGGCGGCCGGGACTGGACCACGGTGGGCGTGCACCCCAACGTGGTCGAGGCCAGTTGGCACGCCCTCGTCGACGCCCTCACCTACGGCCTGGCCCCCGCGCCCGTCTGATCCACCTCTCACCCGCCCTGCGCGGCGCGCAGGGCGGCGCGGCTGGCCCCCGGTGGGTCGGCGCGTGGGTCAGCCGGTGGGGAGGGTGAGGGTTGCCAGCACGGGGCGGTGGTCGCTGCCGGGGAGGGCGAGCACCGTCACCGAGCGGACCGCGATGCGACGGTCGACCAGCACGTGGTCGATGGTGACCGGCGGGATCAGGTCGCCGTCGTACGGGCCCCACGTGCCGGTCAGTCCCGCCCCGGTGGCGTCGGCGGCGTCGACGTAACCGGTGCGCAGCAGGGCCCGCAGCGGGCCGTGGTCGAGGGTGGCGTTGAAGTCCCCGGCGAGGATGCGCAGGCCACCGTCCGGAGTGGCCGGTGGCTGGGCCGCCAGGTCGGCACGCCACGCGCCGACCTGGTCCAGCGCGTACGGCGCCGACGGGTGCGCCGACTCGACGCGGACCGGGGGTGTGCCGGGGACGGCCAGCGTGCCGTACGCCTGGGTGAAGCCCCAGCCGCCGCGGTTGTGCCGGATGCCGGCGTCGGCGATCGGCCAGCGCGAGTAGAGCCCGGAGCCGGGCGTGCCGATCTGCGGGTTGAGCTGCCGGTGGGGTAGCAGCTCATCGAGGCCGAGCCGACGCAGGGCCGCCTGTGCGTCCGGGGTGAACTCCTGCACGGTGAGCACGTCCACCCGGTGGCGCCGGACCAGCTCGACCAGGGTCCGCGCGTCACCGGCGCCCGCGAGCAGGTTGGCGGTGAGCAGCCGCACGGTCGGGCCGGTCACCGTCGGCTGCGGGGCCGCCAGCGCCCGGGGCGCGACCACGCCGAGCAGCGCCACGGCGGCCAGCGCCGCGACGGCCGCCGGCCACCAGCGCCGCAGGGCGAGGGTGAGGGCCACGGCCGGCACGCTCCAGCCCGCGACGTACGGGGTGAAGGCGAGCGCCTGCACCAGCGGCCCCCGGTCCAGGCCGGCCAGCCGGACGGCGGCCCAGGCGACCGGCGGTACGACCGCCAACCAGCAGACCACCGAGCCGATCTGGGCGAAGCGGCCTCGGGTCGGCGTGGACGCAACGTCGACGATCATGGCCGTCAGCCTAGCGGGAACCCGCCGTCCCCCATTTCATGAATGGTTTTCCGTTCACCTTTCACAATTATCTGACGCCTGGCCGACAGCTCGATAAAGTGAGATCAACTATTGACGTTCGGCTTTTTCCGGTGCTACGTTCCATCTGGCCTAAACGACGCAACTCTGAGTAGTAATCCCAGCTCAGGCCGGACGTAGATCGTTGAGAAATCAACCTCACCAGGTGCGCGTGAGAACACTTGCTCCGGTCTCATTGTCGTCGTCCACCTATTACAGGCAGTCATCCGTCCCGCCCCGCGGGTCGGCCGAATTCGCACGGTCACACAAGGGGGACCTGTCATGAGCACATCTTTCCGACGTAAGGCGGCGGCGGTCACGTTCGCCGTCCTGGGCCTCAGCCTGGCTGGGGGCGGGATCGCCGTCGCCCAGCCGACCGCGAAGGCTCCGGCGGAGGCCGTCCAGCCGGCGGCCCGCAGCACGAACGCCCAGCCGCCGGTGACGGCGGAGTCGGCCCGCAAGGCCAAGGCCGCGCTGAAGTCCGGTGCGACCACACTCGCGGCCAGCACCACCATCGTGGTCGTCAACGCCAACGGCACCAGGGCGCGCGGCACCGGCACGGTGATCAAGTACGGCGTCGGCCAGTACGAGGTCCAGTTCGCCAACACCGTGACGAACGCCGTCTTCGTGGCCACCATCGGGCGGGCTGACGCCTGCTGCATCCCGCCGGCCGGCGAGATCTCGGTCGCAGCTCGGCTGGGCACGCCGAACGGGGTCTTCGTGCAGACCCGAAACTCGGCGGGCACTCCGGCCGACCTGGGTTTCCACCTGGTCGTCCACACCTCCTGACGGTCCGGGGGGCCGGCCTGGTCAAGGGCCGGCGACCCGGGTTGTCCCGATGAAGCCGCCGGCCCGCCCGGCGGCTTCGCCCTGCACTCCGTCTGACGTCGTGCGCGTGGCTCGTGCCGTCCCGGGGCGGTTGTCACCCATCCGAACAGTTCATCCCGACCCGGGGTGCGTTCGGGCCGTTCGGCGCTGATAATCCGACGTTTGCCGGGCTGCCGCCCCGGGAAGCAAGCACCGTGACGGACATCTCGGACACCCTGGCCAGCATGCCCACCTCGGTCGATCCCGAGCCGAGCGGCGTCGAGCTGGAACAGACCCTCTTCGAGGTCAAACGCGTGATCGTCGGGCAGGATCGGCTCGTCGAACGCCTGCTCACCGCTCTGGTCGCCAACGGGCACTGCCTCCTCGAAGGGGTCCCCGGTGTGGCGAAGACGCTGGCCGCGCAGACCCTCGCCACCGTGGTCGGCGGCACCTTCTCCCGAATCCAGTTCACGCCGGACCTGGTGCCCTCCGACATCGTCGGCACTCGGATCTACCGGGCCTCCAAGGAGACCTTCGACATCGAGCTGGGCCCGATCATGGCGAACATGGTGCTGGCCGACGAGATCAACCGGGCCCCGGCCAAGGTCCAGTCGGCGCTGCTGGAGGCGATGGCGGAGCGGCAGGTCTCGATCGGTGGGCGCAGCTGGCCGGTCCCGGCGCCGTTCCTGGTGCTGGCCACCCAGAACCCCATCGAGTCCGAGGGCGTCTACCAGCTCCCGGAGGCACAACGCGACCGGTTCCTGATGAAGGTGGTCGTGGACTACCCGAGCGATGCCGACGAGCTGGCCATCCTCTACCGCATGAGCACCGACCGGCCGAGCGCACGCCAGGTGCTCGACGCGCAACGGCTGCGGGACCTCCAGGCCCATGCCGAGCGGGTCTTCGTGCACCACGCCCTGGCCGAGTACGTCGTCCGGCTCATCCTCGCCACCCGCGACCCGGGCCGGTTCGGGCTGCCGGAGCTCGCGCCGCTGCTCGCGTACGGGGCCAGCCCCCGGGCCACCCTCGGCCTGGTCGCGGCCGCCCGGGCCCTGGCGCTGCTGCGCGGACGCGAGTACGTGCTGCCCGAGGACGTCCGCGAGCTGGCCGTCGACGTGCTCGCCCACCGGCTGGTGCTCTCCTTCGACGCGGTCGCCGACGGGGTCTCGGCCGAGGGCGTGGTGCGCCGGCTGGTGGAGGCGGTGCCACCGCCCCGGCTGGCCAACGGGCAGCCGCAGCAGTCAGCCGACCTGGCCGCGGCATGAGGCCCGTGGTCACCACGCCGGCCGACCCGAGCCTGGCCGAGCTGGCGCCGGACCAACGACTGCGCCGCCTGGAGCTGACCGTCACCCGCCGGCTGAACGGCCTGCTGCACGGTCAGTACCGGGGCCTTCTGCCCGGGCCGGGCAGCGAACCCGCCGGCAGTCGCGAGTACCGGCCGGGCGAGGACGAGGTCCGCCGGATGGACTGGGCCGTGACCGCCCGGACCGCCGTGCCGCACGTCCGGCAGGTCGACGCGGACCGGGAACTGACCACCTGGCTGCTGGTCGACGCCAGCGCCAGCATGGAGTTCGGCACCGCCGAGCTGGACAAGCGGGAGCTGGCGGTGGCCGCGGTCGCCGCGATCGGCTTCCTGACCGCCGGCGTCGGCAACCGGCTCGGGGCCCAGGTGCTGCGCGCCGACGGGGTCCGCCGCTTCCCGGCGCGCAGCGGGCGTACCCATCTGCTCGGTCTGCTCCGCGCGCTGCTGGCCGCCCCGCGTGCCAGCGGGCCCGGCGACCGGCCGGGGCGGAGACCGTCGGTCGAACCGCCGGAGCTGGCGGACGGGCTCGACGCCCTGCACCGGGTCGCCAACCGGCGCGGGCTGGTCGTGGTGGTCTCCGACTTCCTCGACGGCCTGCCCGACGATCCCGACCAGCCGCCGCCCTGGGAGCGGACCCTGCGCCGGCTGGCCGCCCGGCACCAGGTGCTGGCGGTCGAGGTGACCGACCCGCGCGAGCTGGAGCTGCCGGACGTCGGCCTCATCACGCTCGTCGACCCGGAGACCGGCCGCCATCGGGAGGTGTGCACGTCGGACCGTCGACTGCGGGAGCGGTACGCCGAGGCCGCGGCCGCCCAGCGGGACCAGGTCCACCGGGCGCTGCGTCGCAGCGCCGCCACCCACCTGGCGCTGCGCACCGACCGGGACTGGAGCGCGGACATCGTCCGGCACGTGCACGCCCAGCGCCGGTTGGCCGCCGCGCCGGCCGGGGCCGCCCGGGGAGGTGCCGCGTGATCTGGCAGTCGCCGGTACGACTCTGGCTGCTGATCGGCGTGCTCGCCCTGGTCGTCGTGTACCTGGTGATGCAGCGCCGACGCAGCCGGTACGCGGTCCGCTTCACCAACCTGCGGCTGCTGGACCGGGTCGCGCCGGAGCGGCCGGCGTGGCGGCGGCACGTCCCGGCCGGGCTGTTCCTGGCCATGCTGGCGCTGCTCGTGGTCGGCTTCGCCCGGCCCACCGCCGAGGTCCGGGTGCCCCGGGAACGGGCCACGGTGATGGTGGCCGTGGACGTGTCCACCTCCATGCTCGCCACCGACGTGGACCCGGACCGCCTGGCGGCGGCCAAGCAGGCGGCGCGGCGCTTCGTCGACGGCCTGCCCGACGAGTTCAACGTCGGTCTGGTCGCGTTCGCCGGCAGCGCGGCCGTGCTGGTGCCACCCGGCACCGATCGGGAGGCCCTGGACGAGGGGATCGGCCGGCTCGCCGAGGGGGTGACCGGCGTGCAGGGCACCGCGATCGGCGAGGCCATCAACACCTCGCTCGGTGCGGTCAAGGGCCTGGACAGCCAGGCCGCCACGGACACACCGCCGGCCCGGATCATCCTGCTCTCCGACGGGGCGAACACCTCCGGGATGGACCCGATGGAGGCGGCGGCGGACGCGGTGGCGGCGAAGGTGCCGGTGCACGCCATCTCCTTCGGCACCCCGTCCGGGTTCGTGGACCGGGGCGGGCGGCCGATCCAGGTGCCCGTCGACGGGCAGACCCTCAAGGCGGTCGCCGACGAGACCGGCGGGATGTTCCACGAGGCCAGCACCAGGGACGAGCTGCGCGCCGTCTACGACGACATCGGTAGTTCCGTCGGCTACCGCACCGAGCGGCAGGACGTCTCGGCCCGGTTCATCGGCCTCGGACTGGTCTTCGCGATGGGTGCGGCCGCCGGCTCGATGCGCTGGTTCTCCCGACTGCCCTGACCCGCCGGGTAACGGACTTCGACCGGAAGGAGCACGCATGGCAGTGCAGACCGGACTGGGCGAACCACGCGGTCCCTGGTTCATCTCGCCGGAACTCGACCCGGACGGGCGCGGGTGGTGGGACGCGCCGGGCGGCGGTAGGGAGCCCGGCGGGCGGCGGCCGGGCCGACTGCTCGCCACGCTGGCCGTGGTGGCGCTCTCCGCCGTCTCGGGTGCCCTGGCCGGTGGCGTGGTGGCGAGCCGGGACGGCGCTCCGGGCGAGGCCGCGGCGTCCGCCGCCCCGGTGCCGGCGGAACTGGTGACCGCCGCCGAGCGGACCGTGCCGGGAGTGGTGTCGGTGCTGGCCGGCGGCGCGAACGGGGCGTCCGCGACCGGCTCGGGCTTCGCCGTGGACGACCAGCAGCACCTGATAACCAACGACCACATCCTGGCGAAGGGGGGCACCGGTTCGGTGACGGTGGAGCTGCCCGACGGTCGCCGGTTCGCCGCCGAGGTGGTCGGGCGGGAGCCCCGCAGTGACCTGGCGGTGCTGAAGGTGCCCGCGTCCGCCGGGCTAGCCCCGCTGCCGCTGGCCAAGCCGGGCGCCACCCGGGTCGGTGAGCCGGTGCTCGCGGTGGGCTCGCCGCTCGGTCTGTCCGGAACGGTCACCGCGGGCATCGTCAGCGCGTTGGACCGTCAGGTGCGGTTGGGCAACAACCGGCACAGCGCGGTGCAGACCGACGCGTCCATCAACCCCGGCAACTCGGGTGGGCCGTTGGTCAACGCCCGTGGGGAGGTGGTCGGGGTGAACACCGCGATCGCCACCATCGACGGGAACGGCTCCATCGGCATCGGCTTCGCGATCCCGATCGAGCAGGTGCAGCAGACCGCCGACACGATCATCGGCAAGGGCGGCTGAGCTGCCCGGACGCCTCGCCGCAGCCGGTGGGATCGCCGCCTCTGTCGGATATCCGGCCGGAGAGCATCGGGCCATGGAAATATCACGCTCGGTATGGATACTGGCGGAGGTGGAGCGTCCTCTTCTCGCGGTCCTCCTGCTGGTGGGCCTGATCATCGGATGTGCAGTGGGGTCGGCGTACACCCGCGCGCGGCGCGGGTGGAGTGACTACCAGACCGTCAAGAAATCGGTGCCGGGTGCCCGCCGCAACGCGTGGGTGCTGATCCGGGCCGTCGCCACGAAGGCCGGGGTGATCGCGCTGCTGCTGTTCGGCGCGGCGGCGTACGCCGCGGTCGGCTCGGACGACGAGACCGCCGGCCCGGCGCCCAGCCCGTCCGCGACGCAGAGTGAACCGCCGCACCGGTGACCCTCGGGGCGTCGGTGCGGGTTAGCCTCGGGGCGTGGACGACGGACTGCGGGTGACCGACCGGTGGGTCGTCCCCGCCGGGGAGCTGCGGGAGCGCTTCTCCCGTTCGTCCGGGCCGGGCGGGCAGGGTGTGAACACGGCCGACTCCCGGGTCGAGCTGAGCTACGACCTGGCCAACTCGCCGTCCGTGCCCGAGTCGGTCCGGGCGCGGGCGCTGGCCCGGCTGGCCAACCGCCTGGTGGACGGGGTGCTGACGATCGCCGCCAGTGAGCACCGGGCGCAGTTGGCGAACCGCGAGGCGGCCCGCGAGCGGATGGTCGCGCTGCTGCGCGAGGCGGCCGCCCCTCCACCCCCGCCGCGCCGGGCGACGCGCCCGTCCCGCGGCGCCAAGGAGCGCCGGCTGGCGGAGAAGAAGCGCCAGTCCCAGCGCAAGCGCGACCGCCGCGTCGACGGCGAGTAACCCGGGTCCACCCGTTCCCGCGGCCCCCCCGACTATCGGATGACAGAATCTAGAATCTGTTAGCCAAAGGATGTACGCTCAACGGGTCACCCCAGGAGAGGAAGACCCATGGAAACCCGCACCCTCGGCACCACCGGCCCCACCGTCTCCGCGCTCGGGCTCGGCCTGATGGGCATGTCCGACCTCTACGGCGCCGCCGACGAGGCCGAGAGCATCGCCACCATCCACGCCGCGCTGGACGCCGGCATCACGTTGCTGGACACCGGCGACTTCTACGGGATGGGCCACAACGAGATGCTGCTGCGCGAGGCGCTGCGCGGCCGCAACCGGGACAACGCCGTGATCAGCGTCAAGTTCGGCTCGCTGCGCGATGTCGAGGGCGGCTGGAACGGCAGCGACATCCGACCCGTCGCGATCAAGAACTTCCTCGCGTACACCCTGCGCCGACTCGGCACCGACCACGTCGACATCTACCGCCCCTCCCGGCTTACGCCGGACGTGCCGGTGGAGGAGGTGGTGGGCACCCTCGCCGAGCTGGTCAAGGCCGGCCACATCCGGCACATCGGCCTGTCCGAGGTGAGTGCCGAGACGCTGCGCCGGGCGCACGCCGTGCACCCCATCACCGACCTCCAGATCGAGTACTCGCTGATCTCCCGCGACCCCGAGGCCGCGATCCTGCCGACGGCCCGTGAACTGGGCGTCGGGATCACCGCCTACGGGGTGCTGTCCCGGGGCCTGATCAGCGGCCACTGGACGGCGCAGCGGGAGACCGCCGGCACCGACTTCCGCAGCCACCTGCCCCGGTTCGCCGGCGCCAACCTGGACCGCAACCTCGCCCTGGTGGACGCCCTGCGCGCCATCGCCGAGGCTCGCGGTGTCACCGTGGCGCAGATCGCCATCGCCTGGGTGCTCGCTCGGGGCGAGAACATCGTGCCCCTGATCGGCGCCCGCCGCCGGGACCGGCTGACCGAGGCGCTCGGCGCCGCGGCGATCACCCTGACCGAGGCGGACCTGGCCGCGATCGAGGCCGCCGTCCCGGCCGGCGCGGCCGCCGGCGCCCGCTACGCCGAGGCGCACATGGCGCACCTGGACAGCGAGCGGGCATGACCGCCCGGCCGTGGCGCGACCGCCGGCCGGGGGCCGCGCCACGGCCGTCCGCGCGGTCAGGGAGGCTGGAGGCATGAGCGACGCCACCGCCCTGACGGCCGACCGCATCCTCGACACCGCCGAGGAGGTGCTGCGCCGGTACGGGCCGGCCAAGGCCACCGTGCTGGACGTCGCCCGCGCGCTGGGGGTCAGCCACGGCAGCGTCTACCGGCACTTCGCCAGCAAGGCTGCGCTGCGCGAGGCGGTCGCCGAACGCTGGCTGGCCCGGGTCTCCACCCCGCTGATCGAGGTCGCCACCGGCGCCGGCCCAGCCCCGCAGCGGCTGCGCCGGTGGCTGGCCGAGCTGAGCGGCACCAAGCGCCGGATGGCCCGGGAGGACCCGGAGCTGTTCGACAACTTCCACCAGCTCGCCACCCTCTCCGAGGGCGCCGTCGCCACCCACCTGGAGGTGCTCGCCGGCCAGCTCAGCCTGATCGTCGCGGACGGGGTGGCGGCCGGCGAGTTCACCGTGCCCGACGCGGCGCTGGCCGGCCGGGCGATCCTCCAGGCCACCGCCCGGTTCCACCACCCGGCTCACCGCGCGGAGTGGAGCGAGCCGGGCCTCGACGACGACATGGCAGCCGTGGTCGCCCTGCTGATCGACGGCCTGCGGACCCGCCCGGCGCGCTGACCCGGACGCTCCCGGGTCAGGCCGGCACGGCGGCGAGCAGCCGGTCGCGCAGCACGGCGGCCCGGTCGGCGAACCCGCGCTGCGCCGCGGCGTACTCCGCCCGGCCCTCCGGCGTCTCCACCCGTACCGGCGGATGACCGAGCGCCGCCAGGTCGTACGGGGAGGCCCGCATGTCCAGGGTGCGGATCTCGCGGGCCAGCGCGAAGCAGTCCGCGACGAGCTCCGAGGGCAGCAGCGGCGACAGCTTGTACGCCCACTTGTAGAGGTCCATGTTGGCGTGCAGGCAGCCCGGCTGCTCGTGCGCGTGCTGGGTCTCCCGGGTCGGGCTGAGCACGTTCAACGGCCGGGCCGGCGGCGTGAAGAACCGGAACGCGTCGAAGTGGCTGCACCGCACGCCCCGCTCCTCGACGACCGCCGCGGTCCGCTCCGGGTCCAGCCGCAACGGCCAGGCGTTGTGCCGCACCTCCTCGCGGGTCTGCCGGTAGACCATCGCCCACTCGTGCATCCCGAAGCAGCCGAAGTGCGGCGTCCGCCCGGCGGTGGCCACCAGCAGCGAGCGGATCCAGCCGATCGAGTCGCCGCGCCGCGCGCGTACCGCCTCGGTGTCGAGGGTGACCCCGGCGGTGGTGGCGCGGTAGTCCCGCCCGAACCCGGCCGGGTCGGCGCCGCGCAGCTCGACCCCCGCGCCCGGGTGCCAGCGACGCAGCTGGGCCGGACGGTGCGAGTAGTAGGTGAACAGGAAGTCGGCCACCGGGTGCCGCTCGCCGCGCCGTCGGCGGGCCAGGTGCGGGGTCAGCCAGGCGTCCACCCGCTCCTCGTGCGCCCGGCGGCGGGCCTGCCAGGCCGCCACGTCGAGCACGGCGGGGGCGAGGGCGGCGGTCACGGACCCCAGGGTACGACCGCCGCCCGCCCGCCGGTCAGGGCATGTCCACCCGCACGCCGGCGGAGAACACCCCGCTGCGCAGCTCCAACTGCCGGGGCGGGTCCCGCCCGTCGACCGTGAAGACCAGCGGGAGCACCACCCGGCTGCCCGCGGCCATCGGGTCGGCGAAGACGTCCCGCCCCAGGTTGGCCGCCCGGGTGGCCGGCTCGTCGGTGCTCACCCAGCGCCCCCCGGGCAGGTAGGCCCGTTGCAGCTGGCCGTGCCAGGGCTGCTGGTCACCGGTGACGTTGCGCACGCCGACCGTGGCCTGGCAGCGGCGACCGGTGGCCGGCGCCGCGCCGTCGGCCGGCCCGGCGGCGCCGGCCGCGCCGCAG
>NZ_QGKR01000228.1 GCF_003172955.1 Micromonospora acroterricola
CGCCCGGCGCGCGCCGGTGGCCTGCTGGACGCCTTCGACGCCCGGCTGCCGTACGAGCTGACCGCCGGCCAACGCGACGTCGGCGTGGAGATCGCCGCGGACCTGGCCGCCCCGCACCCGATGCACCGGTTGTTGCAGGGCGAGGTGGGCTCGGGCAAGACGGTCGTGGCGCTGCGGGCGATGCTCCAGGTGGTCGACGCGGGTGGCCAGGCGGCGCTGCTGGCGCCCACCGAGGTGCTGGCCGCGCAGCACCACCGCGGCATGCTCGACCTGCTCGGGCCGCTCGGGCGGGCCGGCGAGCTGGATTCCGCCGAGCACGCCACCCGGGTCGAGCTGGTCACCGGTTCGCTGGGCGCGGCCGCCCGCCGCCGGGCGCTCGGCGAGGTCGCCAGCGGCGCCGCCGGCATCGTGCTCGGCACGCACGCGCTGCTCTATGAGGGGGTGGACTTCGCCGACCTCGGTCTGGTGGTCGTCGACGAGCAGCACCGCTTCGGGGTGGAGCAGCGCGACGCGCTGCGGGCCAAGGCCGAGCAGCCGCCGCACGTGCTGGTGATGACGGCCACCCCGATCCCGCGCACGGTGGCGATGACCGTCTACGGCGACCTGGAGGTCTCCACCCTCTCCCAGCTGCCCCGGGGGCGCTCGCCGATCGCCTCGCACGTGGTGCCGGCCGCCGAGAAACCGGCCTTTCTCGACCGGGCCTGGCGCCGGCTGCGCGAGGAGGTGTCCGCCGGCCACCAGGCGTACGTGGTCTGCCCGCGGATCGGGGATGGCCCGGCCTCCGAGGAGGAGCCGCCGCCGGTGGACGACAACGGGCGCCGTGCGCCGCTGGCGGTGACCGAGGTGGCGCCGCTGCTGGCCGAGGGTCCGCTGCACGGGCTGCGGATCGGGGTGCTGCACGGCCGGCTGCCGGCCGACGAGAAGGACGCGGTGATGCGCTCCTTCGCCGCCGGCGACCTGGACGTGCTGGTGGCCACCACGGTGGTCGAGGTCGGCGTGGACGTGCCGAACGCGACCGTGATGATCGTGCTGGACGCCGACCGGTTCGGCGTCTCCCAGCTCCACCAGCTGCGCGGCCGGGTCGGCCGGGGCGCCGCCGCCGGGCTCTGCCTGCTGGTCAGCGAGGCGGCCGAGGGGTCGTCGGCCCGGGAGCGGTTGGACGCGGTCGCCTCCACGGGCGACGGTTTCAAGCTCGCCGAGCTTGATCTGGAGCAGCGCCGCGAGGGCGACGTGCTGGGCGCCACCCAGTCCGGGCGTCGCTCACACCTGCGGCTGCTGTCCCTGCTGCGCGACGCCGACCTGATCCGCGACGCCCGCGCCGAGGCGATCGCCCTGGTCGAGGAGGACCCGGAGCTGACCCGGCACCCGGCGCTGGCCGCGTCGGTCACCGCACTGGTCGACGAGGATCGCGCGGAGTACCTGGAAAAGGGCTGACGTTCGGGCAGGCCGGTCCGGACTTCGGGGCGCGTCGGCGCGGGGCGGAAACGCCCGAGGGCGCGCCGACCGGTTGGTCGACGCGCCCTCGGGTTCAGCGTGGTTCGGTTCAGACGGTGAACCGGAGCCGGCGACGACGAGCCAGCAGGAAGAGCCCCGCGCCAGCGGCCAGCAGGACGGCCGCGCCGCCCGCGATCATGGTGGTGTTCGCGCCGGTGAGCGGCAGGCCACCGCCCGCACCCTCGCCGCACTCGGCCGGCTTGACCCACTTCACCGCGTCGGCCGGGTCGCCCTCCTCGCCCTCGATGCTCGGAGTGACGGTCAGCCCCTCGTACGCGTCGAAGGAGACCTCGGTCTTCCTGCCCGGGGTCAGGTCCAGCTTCTTGCTCACGCCCTTCTCCGAGGTGAGCACGATGGTCTCGGTGACGCCGTCCGCCGGGTTGTCGGCGGAGACGACCAGGGCGTCGCAGTCGAAGATGATCTCGAAGACCGGGGCGTTGGGCTCCTCCGGCACCAGCGGGCCGGTCGGCTCGCTCGGCTGCGGGCTCGGCGCCGCCGTGGTGGGGGCCGGGG
>NZ_QGKR01000019.1 GCF_003172955.1 Micromonospora acroterricola
GTCGCCGACGTGGTCGCGGGGGAGGCGGGAACGGGCGGGGGCCTGGTCGCCGTCGCCAACGTGGGCGACGACCTGTTCTGGACGGGGCATCCGCTGGCGCAGGCCAACCTGTACACCGCCGGCCGGCTCGCCTGGGATCCGCGGCTCGATCCCGGGGTGGTCCTCGACGAGTGGATCGCGCTGACCTTTCCGCCGTCGGCGATCGGCGACGCGGAGCTGGTGGGGCGGACGCTGCACGAGATCATGGACGACTCGTGGCGCACGTACGAGCGGTACACGGCGCCGCTCGGTGTCGGCTTCATGGTCCACCCGGGCGACCACTACGGCCCCGACGTGGACGGGTACGAGTACACCCGGTGGGGGACGTACCACTTCGCCGACCGCGACGGTGTCGGCGTGGACCGCAGCCGCGCGTCGGGCACCGGCTTCGCCGGTCAGTACCCGCCGTACTGGGCCCAGGTGTACGAGTCACCGGAGCGGTGTCCGGACGAGCTGCTGCTCTTCTTCCACCACGTCCCGTACGGGCACGTCCTGCACAGCGGGTCGACCGTCATCCAGCACATCTACGACACCCATTTCGCGGGCGTCGAGGAGGTGGAGGCGATGCGGCGGCGGTGGTCGACGCTCAAGGGGATGATCGATCCGGCCGTGTACGAGCGGGTGGAGCAGCGCCTCGACGAGCAGTTGCGCTGCGCCACCGAGTGGCGGGACCAGATCAACACCTACTTCTTCCGCAAGTCCGGGGTGCCGGACGCGCGCGGGCGCCGCATCTACTGACCACTCGGCGGTGGCGGTGTGGTCGCCGATCGGTTCCGCGAATGTTCCGAAACATCTGACCCGCTGCGGCGTAGGTGCCCGCCCACACGAGCGGTGATGCCCAGGTCGTCACCGATCCGGTGCGGCGGAAGGCTTCCGGAACTCTTGACAATCGAGTGCCCTCGATCGAAGCTGACAAGGTCACGCGAGCCGCGGTCAGGGTCGGGCGAAGGGCAGTCCTCGACTTACTCCCCTTCCATGCGCAACTCTCCCGAGGAATCGCGATCGATGACACTCAAGACAAGGATGGCCGGCGTCCTCATGACGGCGGTGACGCTGGCCGCCGCCGCGTTGACGTTCGCCGCGCCGGCGTCGGCGGCGACCCTGACCCAGGTGACCGGCTTCGGTAACAACCCCACCAATCTGCAGATGCACCTGTACGTGCCGGACCGGTTGGCGTCCCGGCCGGCGATCGTGCTCGCCCTGCACTACTGCACCGGGTCCGGTCCGGCGTACCACTCCGGCACCCAGTACGCGTCGCTCGCCGACCGGTACGGGTTCATCGTCATCTACCCGTCGGTGACCCGCAGCAGCCTGTGCTGGGACGTCTCCTCGCCGCAGGCGCTGCGCCGTGGCGGCGGCAGCGACCCGGTTGGGCTCATGTCGATGGTCGACTACGTGCGGCAGCGGTACTCCGCCGACCCGGAACGGATCTTCGTCACCGGCACCTCGTCCGGCGCCATGATGACGAACGTCCTGCTGGGCGACTACCCGGACGTGTTCGCGGCGGGTGCGTCGTTCGCCGGGGTGCCGTTCGGCTGCTTCGCCACCGGGGGCGGCTCGGAGTGGAACAGCGAGTGTGCGAACGGCCAACTCGTCAGAACACCCCAGCAGTGGGGTGACCTGGTCCGCGAGGCGTACCCCGGCTACACCGGTCGTCGGCCGCGGATGCAGGTCTGGCACGGCACCAACGACGAGACGCTGCGCTACCCGAACTTCGGCGAGCAGGTCAAGCAGTGGACCAACGTGCACGGGCTGAGCCAGACCCCGACGTACACCGACTCGCCGCAGTCCGACCACACCCGGACCCGGTACGGCAGCAGCGGCGGAACGGCTCCGGTCGAGGCGATCAGCATGCAGGGCGTCTCGCACAACCTGCCGGTCGACGCCGCGCAGGTGATCCGCTTCTTCGGGCTGGACGGGGCCAGCCCGCCGCCGACGACCCCGCCCC
>NZ_QGKR01000274.1 GCF_003172955.1 Micromonospora acroterricola
GCACCGACGACTGCCGCTCCGCCGGCGCCGCGCCCGCGCCGCACGGTCCACCCACTCGGGTACGCGTACCGCGGATCGGCGTCGACTCGGCGCTCACGGTGCTCGGTCTGGACCGCGCGGGCACACTGATCCCGCCGAGCGACTTCGGCACGGCCGGCTGGTACGGCGGCGGCCCGGCCCCCGGCGACACCGGCCCCGCGGTGCTCGCCGGGCACCTGGACTCGCGGCGCGGACCGGCGGTCTTCGCCCGGCTCGGCGAGCTGCGCCCCGGCGACCGGGTGGAGGTGTGGCGGGGCGGGCAGCGCCTGCCGTTCCGGGTGACCGGGTCGCTGCGCACCCGCAAGGACCAGTTCCCCACCGCCGAGGTGTACGGTCCGACGCCCGGCTCCGAGCTGCGCCTGATCACCTGCGGCGGCGACTTCGACCGGCGGCGCGGGCACTATCGGGACAACGTGGTGGTGTTCGCGGTGACCGAGCCCGCCAGCTGGTGATCGGCCCGGTTTTCTGCAGGTCGCGGCATCCGACGCGGCGGGACGCCCCGACCGTCAGGATCCCGGTGTGGATCGCGGCGTCAGATCGGGCGGCGGCCGGCGAAGCCGCACTCGGCCCGGTGGTACCAGCGCACGTCGGAGTCCCCCTCCAGCCAGCACCAGAGCACGGCACGGCCGGCCCGCTCGCCGGGGAAATCGAGGAGCACCGGCGCGATGCCCTTGACCTGGATGTCGTGCTGGTGCAGCTCGTCGATGACGGCGTGCAGCCGGGCCTCCAGCCCCTTCACCTCGGCCAGCCCGCCAAGCGCGCTGACGCCGTGGTCGGCCAGGTCGACGCGCAGCTCGGCCAGGTCGGCCCGGAGCCGGATCAACTCGTCGATGCGCGGCTGCAGGGTGGCCGCCAGGTGCCGGGCCTGGGCGAGTGTGAACACCGCGCCAGTATGCGGCACGCATCGGGGACACGGTTCCCCGCCGCCCGGCGGGTCAGCCGGCCCGGGCGGCGAGCGCCGGCCGTGATCCCGCGCCACCCGGCGGGTCAGTCGGCCTGGGCGGCGAGCTCGCGGGCGCGGTCGCGGGCTGCCTCCAGCGCGGCGAGCAGCGCCGCCCGGACGCCGTGCTTCTCCAGCTCGCGGATCGCGGAGATGGTGGTGCCGGCCGGCGAGGTGACGGCCTCGCGCAACTTGACCGGGTGCTCGCCGGAGTCACGCAGCATCACCGCGGACCCGATGGCGGTCTGCACGATCAGCTCGTGCGCCACCTGCCGGGGCAGCCCGAGCAGGATGCCGGCGTCGATCATCGCCTCGACCAGCAGGTAGAAGTAGGCCGGCCCGGAGCCGGAGAGCGCGGTGACCGCGTCCTGCTGCGACTCGGGCACCCGGATCGTCTGGCCCAGGGGCTTGAACATCTCCTCGGCCAGCGCCAGGTGCGCCCCGGTGGCGTGCGCGCCCGCGGAGATCGCCGTCATCGCCTCGTCGACCAGCGCCGGGGTGTTGGTCATGACCCGGACCACCGGGGTGCCCTCGGGCAGCCGGCGGTTGAAGAAGCTGGTGGGCAGACCGGCGCAGAGGGAGATGACGAGCTTGTCGGCGGGCACCTTGGGGCCGATCTCGTCGAGCAACGCAGCGGCGTCCTGCGGCTTCACGGAGACCGCCAGCACCGCCGCCTCGTCCACGGCGGTCAGGTTGTCGACCACCCGGACGCCGTAGCGGGCGGTCAGCTCCTCGGCCCGGGCCGGTCGGCGGGCGGTGGCCAGCAGCCGGTCCACCGGCCATCCCGACCGCAGCAACCCGGAGAGCATCAGCTCACCGATCTTGCCCGCACCGATAACGGCAACGGTGTGCACCCCGGCTGACATCTCGACGTACCCTCCCTGACCCCGCCCGATCTGGGCGGATCGTGGTGAGTTGATCTGCTCGAACAGCGACATGCCCGAGATCGACGGGGCGGGCGGGGTCAGGGAGGGTAC
>NZ_QGKR01000018.1 GCF_003172955.1 Micromonospora acroterricola
CACGCCGGCCGCCGGTGGTGTCGCCGCCGCCGGCCCCGGCGTGACCGCCGCCGGTTGTGGCGCGGCCGCCGTTGGTCGTGGCGTGACGGCCGGTGGTCGTGGCGCGGCCGCCGCCTCCGGAGCCGCCGACGGCAGGGCCGGCACGGCGGCGAGGATACCGAGGCAGTGCACCAGCACTGCGAGGGCTCTGTGGTGTCGTGTCGATGCAGGCATACGAACGAACCTCCGGAGCCGACGCTAGGGGCGGGCCGCCTCCGTGCGGGTACGAAGTCGGGAAGCCCGCCCCGGCCGCCGTCGCCTCGGGTAGGGTGCCGCGTCCTGACGGGTTGAGCACACCCGGCAGCCGGTCCTGGCCGGTAAACCCGCGGGCGGGGCTAGATTGGCCAGGTGCGTATCGCTCGTTTCGCTCATGCCAAGGGAATGTCGTTCGGGGTCGTCGAGGGCGAGTCGGAGGCCGGGCCGCAGGGCCTGACCATCGCCGAGATCGAAGGCCACCCGTTCGGCCAGCTCGCCTTCAGCGGGGCCCGCTGGGCCCTCTCCGACGTCCGACTGCTCTCGCCGATCCTGCCCAGCAAGGTGGTCTGCGTGGGTCGCAACTACGCCGACCACGCCGCCGAGCTCGGCAACGAGGTGCCCAGGGAGCCGTTGCTCTTCCTCAAGCCGTCCACCTCGGTGATCGGTCCCCGGGACGCGATCCGGCTGCCGATCTTCTCCAAGCAGGTGGAGCACGAGGCGGAGCTGGCGGTGGTGATCGGCGCGCCGGGGGCGCGCCGGGCCGACCGGGCCACCGCCCAACGTGCCATCTTCGGCTACACCTGCGCCAACGACGTCACCGCCCGGGATCTCCAGCGCTCGGACGGGCAGTGGACCCGGGCCAAGGGCTTCGACTCGTTCTGCCCGATCGGTCCGTGGATCACCACGGGGCTGGACGTCTCCGACCTGGAGATCCGGTGTGAGGTGGGCCGCAACCCGGAGGAGATGGAGGTGCGCCAGCTCGGCCGGACGAAGGACATGGTCTTCGACGTGCCCGGCCTGGTGTCGTACATCTCGCACGTGATGACGCTGCTGCCCGGTGACGTGGTCCTCACCGGCACGCCGGCCGGGGTTAGCCCGCTCGTCGAGGGGGATACGGTCACCGTGCGGATCCAGGGCATCGGGGAGCTCAGCAACCCCGTGGTCCCGGTCGCCTGATCCGTTCGATGCCCCTGTTTCCGCAGCTCACAGGCGGTTCGGGGGGATCGGATTTGGCCTGCCGGCACCGGGAGGGTAAAGTTCACTCCCGGCGCCGCAAGGGGCCAATGGGGTATGGGGTAATTGGCAGCCCGACTGATTCTGGTTCAGTTAGTCTAGGTTCGAGTCCTGGTACCCCAGCGCAGCTGGGATTCGCGAGAATCCCGGACGCTGGATTCTGACGGAGTTCGACTCCGCCCCTCCGGGGGCGGAGGGTGGTCTCTGGTAGAGTGCAGCTCCTCCGCCCGCGAGGGTGGGGGAGCAGAATTAGTTCTGGCCCCGTCGTCTAGTGGCCCAGGACGCCGCCCTCTCAAGGCGGTAGCGCCGGTTCGAATCCGGTCGGGGCTACATCAGCGCACAGCCCGTCTCACCTCGTGAGGCGGGCTGTTTCGTGTCCGCCTACCGGCCCCGCCGGGTGCTCGTGCGGCCCTGTCGGGGGCCCGCACCCCGTGCTGCCCCCCGGCTACGGTGCCGCTAGACTACAGCCGCACCGCTCGTCGCAGCGGTGAAGCAGGAAAGTTCTGGCCCCGTCGTCTAGTGGCCCAGGACGCCGCCCTCTCAAGGCGGTAGCGCCGGTTCGAATCCGGTCGGGGCTACACACGAAAGGCCCGTCTCGCTACGCGAGGCGGGCCTTTCCCCTCTCCGCCCACGGGCGCGCCCCTCTCCGCCCA
>NZ_QGKR01000307.1 GCF_003172955.1 Micromonospora acroterricola
GGCGTCGGCCGCCGCGAGGCGGCGCGCGGTGAGCAGCGGGTCGGGCCGGAGCAACCCGAGGAGTACGCCGCCAGCCAGCACGAACGCGGCAGCGCTGAACGCGAACGGGCCGGCCAGGGGCGGCAGCCCCCAGCCGGTGGTGACCCGGTCGGCCAGCGCGGCGAAGTTCGGCGCGGCCACCGCGCCGATGGTGGTGGCCCACACGATCAGGGAGAGCTGCCGACCCCGGCGGGCCGGCTCGGCGAGGTCCACCGCCGTGTAGCGCGCCTGGAGGTTCGCGGCGGTGCCCCCGCCGAAGAGCAGCATGCCGAGGAAGAGCAGCGGCACCCAGCGGGTGGCCGCGGCCAGCACGACCAGCACGCCGCCGACGGCGCCGACCGCGTACGCCAGCACCAGGCCCGGCCGCCGGCCGTGCCGGGCCATGATCCGGGTGACCGGGATGGCGAGCAGCGCCGCGCCGACCACCCCGGCGCTCTGCGCCAGGCCGGCCACCGCGGTGCCGGCGATCCGGGCGGCGAGCAGCGCGCCGACGGCGATGCCGATGGTCACGCCGATGCCGCCGACGATCTGGGTGGTGAAGAGCAGCCGCAGGGTACGCCGCTGGATCGGCGCGACGTCGGGCCGGACGGTACGCGGCGCGGTCAGGTCGGTGGCCATCGGCGCTCCTCAGGACGGGGGTGACCCATCCTCGCGCACCCGTGCCGATCAGCGGCAGTGGGTTTCGCTGTCGGCCGAGCCGACGTTCGTCCCTCCGGCGTCGCCACCGCATCGTCAATCTTGGACAGTTACCGTTCCTCGCGAACGGTAACTGTCCAAGATCTGGAGCCGCACAGCGACGGCAGAGCTTCAGTCGGCCGGGCGCGGGCGACGACCAGGGCGGGTGTCAGGGCAGGGCGGGTGTCAGCCCGCCAGGGCGCGGGCGCCGACGGTCAGGTCGGCGACCAACCCCTCGTACGCCTTGTCCTGATCGTCGGCGCGCAGCACCGCGGACGGGTGGATGGTGGCCAGCAGGCGGGCCGGCGGCGCGTCGGCCAGCGTGCCCGCGCTGTCCACCGGGACCTGGGTGAAGTCCTCCGGATGCTGGGCCGACGCCGGCCAGGGCAGCAGTTCCCCGCGCTGCTTCGTGACCCGGAACGCCGGGCCGAGCAGCGCCTTCGCGGCGGTGGCGCCGAGCACCACGACGATCTCCGGGTCGAGCCGCGCGAACTCGGCGACCAGCCAGGGCCGACAGGCGGTGATGTGCACCCGGTCCGGGGTCTGGTGGATACGCCGCTTGCCGCGCAGCTCGAAGCGGAAGTGCTTCACCGCGTTGGTCAGGTAGATCTGCCCGGGGTCGAGCCCCGCGTCGTCGACCGCCCTGCGCAACAGCCGCCCCGCCGGACCAACGAAGGGCAGGCCTTTCTGGTCTTCCATGTCACCCGGCTGTTCGCCGACGAGAACCACCCGGGCGCTCTCGTCACCACGGCCGAAGACCGTCTGTGTGGCGTCCCGGTACAGCTCGCACCCCTGGCAGCCACCCGAGGCGGCGCGCAGCTCGTCGATGGTGTCGGCGTCGGGCGGGATGAACCGCTGGGCGCCCGGGGCGCTCCCGGTCTGCTCGGCCATGCCGACTGTTATATACCCGTTCGCCATCCACCGCCGGTAAGCGTCGGGCGATGTCGGCGTTCCCCCGCCGCGCCGCTGTCAGTACCCGTTGCCTCCACCGTCGCCACCGGACGCGATCGCGATCAACACGATGACGATGATGATGATCACCACGGCCACCGCGATCCAGAGCCCCTTGCGCGACCCACCTGAAGCCATGCCCACTCACCTCCGGGCGCCCGCATACCCATCCCACGCGCCCCAAACCACCGCGATCTCGCAGGTCAGGTG
>NZ_QGKR01000017.1 GCF_003172955.1 Micromonospora acroterricola
GGGTCGGGCGGGCCAGTCGGCGGCCCGGTGCTTGCGCTGCACGAGGGTCAGCTGGACGGCGAACGCCTCGTCCCACTTGAGCCGGTGCCGTGCCCGGTAGAGCTCCTCCTTGCTGCTCGGCCGGTGGATCTCGCGCAGCGCGGTGCCGAGCCCGACCAGGTTGCGGCTGGCCCGCACCGTGGCCGGCACCGGGTCCTCCGGCGGGGTGAAGGTGTCCAGCACGACCCGCACGCAGCGGGCGATCACCCAGGTCGGCACCGCGGCCGCGGCCGGGTAGACGGGGATCAGCGCGCCGGCGAACTCCTCGATCTCGTCGCTGACCGCGGCCTCGCCGTCGCCACCCTCGCCGAGCAGGACGTACTCCGGACCGTTGAGCTGGCGTTTGCCCCGGAACTCGGTGACCTTGCCCGCGAACAATCCCCACCGGCCCGGACGCAGCTCCCGTTCGCGCCACGCCTGGTTGCCGAAGAAGGTCAGCGTCAGCAGCCCGCCGGAGCCGTCGCCGACCGTCACCTCCAGCAGGTTTCCCCGGCGCTGGCGCATCGGGCGCACCGCGGTGCGCTGCACCTGGGCCAGCACGGTGACCTGCTCGCCGACGTCCAGAGAGCGGATGTCGGTGTGCTCGCCACGCTCGTCGTAGCGGCGCGGGAAGTGGTAGACGAGGTCACCCGCGGTGTGCAGGTCGAGGTGCCCGGCCAGCGCCTTGGCCGTCTTCTCCCCGACCAGCTTCTTCAGCGGGGTGTCCACCGTGGCCGGTTCGCTCATTCGATCCCCACCAGGAGCGGATAATACGGCTGGCCGCCCGGGTACGCCTGCACCTCGACGAACGGCCAGCGCCGCGCGACGTGCGCGCGGACGGCATCGGTGAGCCCGGCCGGCGCGTCCACCCCGGCCAGCAGGGTGACCAGCTCGCCGCCGCCACCGAGCATCCGGTCGACCACGGCCGCGCAGGTGTCGGTCAGGTCGGTGCCGATCAGGTGCACCTCACCCTCGACCAGGGCCAGCACGTCGCCGGGGCGGCAGGGCCCGGCGACGGTCAGCGCCTCCCGGCTGGCGTGGCAGACCTCGGCGTAGCGGCAGGCGCCGGCCGCCTCGGCCATCGCGATCACGTCGTCCTCGAAGCGGCGGGTGCCGTCGCGGACGGCGAGGGCGGCCAGCGCCTGCACCGGCGAGCGGGTCGGCACCACGCTCACCTTGATGCCGTAGCGGTGTGCCTCGCGGGCCGCCGCGCTCGCCACCGCCTGCGTGTTGGGGTCGTTGGGCAGCACGACCACCCGGGCCGCGCCGGTGCTGCGCACCGCGTCGAGCAGCTCTCCCGTGGACGGGCTGCCCGGGACCACCGTGGCGCCCTCCGCCGCGAACAGCCCGGCGATCCCGACGCCGGTGGCCACCACCACGGCGGCCCGGCCGTCCGGGGCCGGCCCGGGAGGCGGCTCCGGCTGGTCGGCGAAACGGGTCACCGAGATCCGGTACGGGCGGCCGGCGGCGACTCCCGCCTCGACGGCCGCGCCGACGTCGTTGACGTGCACGTGCACGTTCCAGGTGCCCTCCGGCTCACGCCCGTCGCCGACGACGACCAGCGAATCACCCAGCGCGTCCAGTGCCCGGCGCATCCCGGCCACCGCCTCGGCCGGGGCGTCGAGCAGGAACTGCACCTCGTAGGCGTACTCCTCGGAGCCGGTCTCCCGCGCGACGGTGGCCGCCGGCCGGGCGGAGCGCGGCGCCGGCGCGACCCGGGTGGCGCTCTCCCCGGTGAGCACCTCGACCAGGGCGTCGAGCAGCACGCAGAGGCCCCGGCCGCCCGCGCAGGCGTGGTCGACGCGGGCGGCCGGGGC
>NZ_QGKR01000129.1 GCF_003172955.1 Micromonospora acroterricola
GCCGTAGGGCGCGGCCGGGGTCGTGCCGGCCGCCGGGGTGCCCCACTGGCCCGTGTTGGGCGGGTCAGACCAGCCGGCGCGGGGAGCAGGGACGGCCGGGGACGGACCGGTGGCGCCGGTCGGTGCGGACCAGGGCGACCCGGCGCCGGGGTGCGGCTCGATGCGGGGCGGCAACGGCCCCGGCCGCTCGGGCGTCGACCCCGCGCCGCCCGCGTCGTCAGGCTCGCCGCCTGCCGGTCGCCCGTCCCCCGAACCGAAGCCAGCCGTCATGATCGTCTTGCCTTTCCCGTCATCTCCCCGTGCCGCCATCGACCCGCGTTCACTCCGTCGGGCCAGCGGCTCGATGGACCGTACCTGCGCGAACGGGCTTTGTCTCCCCCGATGTCCGGCATCCGAAAGGACGCCTTGGGGACACCTGACCGACACACGCCGGACCGGCTGCACCCGCCGGATCACCGCGCGCACTAGGGTTGGCAGGTGACCGACGAACCACCCCTGCGCCGTCGGCCCGCCGAAGAACTCCAGGGAAACGCACCCCAGCACCCGCCGTCGGCCCAGCCGCAGCCGGCGGGCGAGGGGGTCGACCCGACCGACGGTGGGCCCGTTCCGCTGATCGCCCCGCGTGACGGCACCCCCGACCCGGTAGCCGCTCCCGCCGAGCTCGCCGAGGTCGTGGCGCGTTTCGCCGCGGGCACCGGCCCGGTAGCCCTGGACGCGGAGCGGGCCTCCGGCTACCGCTACAGCCAGCGCGCCTACCTGGTGCAGCTCCGCCGGGCCGGCGCCGGCACAGCGCTGATCGACCCGCTGCCGCTGCCCGACCTCAGCGCGCTGGACGCGGCGATCGGCGAGGCCGAGTGGGTGCTCCACGCGGCCAGCCAGGATCTGCCCTGCCTGGCCGAGGTGGGGCTGCGCCCACGCCGACTGTTCGACACGGAACTGGCCGCTCGGCTGGCTGGGTTCGAGCGGGTCGGCCTGGCCGCGCTGACCGAGCAGCTACTCGGGTACACGCTGGAGAAGCACCACTCGGCGGCCGACTGGTCGAGTCGGCCGCTGCCCGAGTCGTGGCTGACCTACGCCGCCCTCGACGTGGAGCTGCTGACCGACCTGCGCGACGCGCTCGACGCCGAGCTGACCCGGCAGGGCAAGTCGGCCTGGGCGGCGGAGGAGTTCGCCGCCCTGGTCCGCACCGGGGCACGCCCGCCCCGGGTCCGCGCGGAGCCCTGGCGGCGCACCTCCGGCATTCACCGGGTGCGCGGGGCGCGGGCCCAGGCGCGGGTCCGCTCGATGTGGTACGCCCGGGACCAGATCGCGGCCCGGCGGGACGCCGCGCCCGGTCGGGTGCTGCCCGACTCGGCGATCATCGCCGCGGCCGAGTTGGACCCGAGGGACGAGAAGACCCTGCTCACGCTGCCAGGTTTCGGTGGCCGGTCGGTCCGCCGGCTGGCCCGCACCTGGTTGGCGGCGCTCGACGACGCGCGGCAGTTGCCGGACGACGCGCTACCGGTCACCCCGGCGGTGGAGGGCCCTCCCCCGCCGCACCGGTGGGCCGAGCGGGACCCGGTGGCGGCCGGTCGGCTGGCCCGCTGCCGGGAGGTGGTGATCCGCATCGCCGGCGAGCACAACCTGCCTCCGGAGAACCTGATCACCCCGGACTCGGTTCGGCGGCTGGCCTGGACCCCGCCGGAGGAGCTCACCGAGGACACCGTGGCGGAAACCCTGCGGGGCTTCAATGCCCGCGAGTGGCAGATCGCCCTCCTCACCCCCGACCTGACACCCGCGCTAACCCCCGAAA
>NZ_QGKR01000015.1 GCF_003172955.1 Micromonospora acroterricola
CGCCGATGGTGGGCAGGCCGAGCAGGACCCCCGGGGTACGGGGAGAGCGGCCCGCCTCGGCGGCGTCGCCGGCTCGGGTGCGGCGGTGCGACAGGGGCGCGCCGTCGGCGTTGAGGTGGTGCGGGGCGGCGTACGTCACCACGGTGTGCACGATGTCCCCCGGCCGGATCTGGTCGGCCAGCGATCCGGTTTCGGGCGTTCCGGTCGCGAAGTGCACCAGCCGACCGTCGCGGGCCCGGCCGGACATCCGCCCGGTCCGCTCGTCCTTACGCCCCTCACCGACCGCGACGAGCACCTCGACGGTCTCCCCCACCAGGCGCTTGTTCTCCGCCCAGGTGATCTCCTCGACGGTGGCGACCAGCCGCTCGTAGCGCTCCTGCACGACCTGCTTGGGCAGCTGGCCGTCCATCGTCGCGGCGGGGGTGCCCGGGCGCTTCGAGTACTGGAAGGTGAAGGCCGAGGAGAACCGGGCCTCGCGGACCACGTCCAGGGTGCGCTGGAAGTCGGCCTCGGTCTCGCCGGGGAAGCCGACGATGATGTCGGTGGTGATCGCCGCGTCCGGCATCGCCGCCCGGACCTTCTCGATGATCCCCAGGTAGCGCTCGGAGCGGTACGAGCGGCGCATCGCCCGGAGCACGTCGTCGGAGCCGGACTGCAACGGCATGTGCAGCGAGTGGCAGACGTTGGGCGTCTCGGCCATCGCGGCGATCACGTCGTCGGTGAAGTCCTTCGGGTGCGGGCTGGTGAACCGGACCCGCTCCAGCCCGTCGATGTCACCACAGGCCCGCAGCAGCTTGCCGAAGGCGTACCGCTCGCCGAACTCCACGCCGTAGGAGTTGACGTTCTGCCCGAGCAGGGTCACCTCCAGCACGCCCTCGTCGACCAGCGCGCGCACCTCGGACAGGATGTCGCCGGGGCGGCGGTCCTTCTCCTTGCCCCGCAGAGAGGGCACGATGCAGAACGTGCAGGTGTTGTTGCAGCCCACCGAGATCGAGACCCAGCCGGCGTACGTGGACTCGCGCCGGGTGGGCAGCGTGGACGGAAAGACGTCCAGCGACTCCAGGATCTCCACCTCGGCGGCGGCGTTGTGCCGGGCCCGCTCCAGCAGCACCGGCAGCGCACCGATGTTGTGCGTGCCGAAGACCACGTCCACCCAGGGCGCCTTGCGGACGATCTCGCCCCGGTCCTTCTGGGCCAGGCAGCCACCGACCGCGATCTGCATCCCCGGGTGCTTGTCCTTCACCGGGCGCAGATGACCGAGGTTGCCGTAGAGCCGGTTGTCGGCGTTCTCCCGCACCGCGCAGGTGTTGAAGACGACGACGTCCGGGGTGTCGTCGGCCTGGGGCGCGCGCACGTAGCCGGCCTGTTCGAGCAGGCCGGAGATGCGCTCGGAGTCGTGCACGTTCATCTGGCAGCCGTAGGTGCGCACCTGGTAGGTGCGCGGGCTGCCCGCCGCTGCGGTAGTCATGACCAGGACAGCGTATCCGGATCGGCCGGATCGCCCCGAACCGAGGAGCACACGACATGTGCCGGAGCATCAAGACCCTGCGTGAGCCGTTCACCCCGCAGGTGACCGACGCCGACATGGAGGCGGCGGCGCTGCAGTACGTCCGGAAGATCTCGGGCTTCCGGGCGCCCGCCGCGCACAACGCCGCCGCGTTCGACGCCGCGGTGGCCGCCGTGACCGCGGCCACCCGCACCCTGCTCGACCAGCTCGTGGTCAGGGGCGCCGGGTCCGCCGCCGCGGATGTGGGGT
>NZ_QGKR01000362.1 GCF_003172955.1 Micromonospora acroterricola
GGGTATAAGAGACAGCTGGAGAAGACCGGCCAGGGCACGGCCACCGCCGCCTGCGCCGCGGCGCCGGCGGAACGCGCCGCGCTGCTCGGGTCGATCGCCGCCGCCCGCGCCACCCACCAGGAGGCACTGAAGTGAGGCAGCCGTCCGCCGGGGAGGCGCTCGCCGCCGCCCTCTCCGCCGAGTACGCGGCCATCTACGCCTACGGGCGGATCGGCGTCCGGCTCAGCGGGGCCGCCCGGGACGCCGCACACCAGGCGGAGGCCGCGCACCGACGCCGGCGCGACGCGCTGGTGGTGCAGCTCAGCACCGCCGGCGGCGCCGTGCCGCCGGACCGGGCCGGGTACGCGCTGCCGTTCCCGGTCACCGACCGGGCGAGCGCGTTGCGGCTGGCCGTCGAGGTGGAGGAGCGCACCGCCGCGCACTGGCGGGCCGCGTTGGCGTCCACCACCGGCGCGGAACGGGACCAGGCGCTGGCCGCCCTGGTCGAGTACGCCGTACGCGCCACCCGGTGGCGAAAGACCGCCGGGCTCACCCCGTCGACCGTCGCGTTTCCCGGCCGCCCGACCTGAACGGGCCCGCTCCGGTTGCGGAGCGCATACCAGGTATGCATACTCCGTTGCCATGTCCATCCGTCACGGGTTGCTCGCCCTGCTCGAACGCGGCCAGATGTACGGGTACCAGCTGCGCGCCGCGTTCGAGGAGTCGACCGGCTCGACCTGGCCGCTGAACATCGGGCAGGTCTACACCACGCTGTCGCGACTCGAACGGGACGGTCTGGTACGCCCGCTGCCGGAGAGCGAGGCCGGGCAACGCCCGTACGAGATCACCGACGCCGGCCGGGCGGACCTGGCGCTGTGGTTCGCCACCCCGATCAGTCGTACCGACCGGCCCCGCGACGAGCTGGCGATCAAACTGGCGCTGGCGCTCACCACCCCCGGCGTGGACGTCCGCTCGGTGGTGCAGGCCCAGCGCAGCGCGACGATGCGGGCGTTGCAGGAGTTGACCCGGTTGAAGTACGGCAGCGACCGGCCGGAGGACCTGCCCTGGCGGCTGGTGCTCGACTCGATGGTGTTCCAGGCCGAGGCGGAGGTGCGCTGGCTGGACCACTGCGAGACCAGTCTCGTCCGGCACCAGCCCGGCGCCCCGGGGCCCCCGGTGCCCAGGCCGGGCGACGCCGGCGCGTCCGACGCGGCGCGGTGGACCGACGAGGAGGCGCGACGGTGAGCGGAGCGGACGACGCGGTGCTGGAGCTACGCGCCGTCCACCGCACCCACGGGACCGGCCCCGCGGCGGTGCACGCCCTGCGCGGCGTGAGCCTGGTCGTCCGGCCGGGTGAGCTGGTCGCCGTGATGGGTCCGTCCGGCTCCGGCAAGTCGACGCTGCTGGCCCTCGCCGGCGGCCTGGACCGCCCGACCCGCGGCGAGGTACGGGTCGAGGGGCAGCCGTTGGGGGCGTTGGACCGCAGAGGGCTCGCCCAGCTGCGCCGCCGCCGGATCGGCTACATCTTCCAGCAGCTCAACCTGCTGGGCAGCCTCAGCGCGTTGGAGAACGTGGCGCTCCCGCTGGAGCTCGACGGCGCCGGCGGGCGCCGGGCCCGCGCCGCGGCCCTGGCCGCGCTGGCCGAGGTGGGCCTGCCGGCGCTGGGCGACCGCTTCCCCGACCAGCTCTCCGGCGGCCAGCAGCAGCGGGTGGCCATCGCC
>NZ_QGKR01000277.1 GCF_003172955.1 Micromonospora acroterricola
GCAGAAGACGGCATACGCGGTTACTACGCGTCTCGTGGGCTCGGAGATGTGTATAAGAGAACGGTACCAGCCGGAGTTGCCGGCGCCCTGGGTGATCTGGAAGCCGCCGCCCACGCAGTTGTGCATCGGGTTGCTCTGCGCGATGTTGGTGGCCCGTACGTTGGTGAACGACACCTGGCTGGGTGCCTGCACCTGGAGCGCGTACGTGCCGGCGCCGTCGATCCGCACGTTGTTGAGGTTGATGCCGTTGGTCTGGCCCTCGATCCAGTGCAGCGCCGCGTACGAGCTGTCCAGGATGTCGGTGTCGGTGATGTTGATGGTCGGGTTCTGGAACGCCTCGTTGAGCGCGGAGAACCAGATCGCCCCGACACCGAAGTTCCAGTTGTAGTCCGAGTTGCCGTTGCGGATCAGCGTGTTCCGGGCGATCGTCCAGGTGCCCTGGACGCCGGTGGCGCCCTGCACGCCGGGATAGCGGTTGGCGACGTGGATGCCGCCGCCGTTGGTCAGCGAGTCGGCCGTCACGTTGTCAGTGATCTTGATGTCCCGGCCGCCGTAGCTGACCAGGTGGTTCGCCAGCAGGGTCACGCCGATGGTGTTGCGCGTGAAGGAGTTGTTGACGTTCGGCACGTTCTGCGCCCACATCGCCAGCGCGTCGTCGCCGGTGTTCCGGACGAAGGTGTTGGTCACCGTCGAGTTGGTGACTCCGGTGTGGAAGTTCACCCCGTCGGCGGTCTGGTCGAGGATCCGGCTGTTGCGGATGGTGAAGTTGTCCATCGGGCCGTCCATCCACGCCCCGACCTTGGTGTTCTCCAGCCAGAGGTTGTCCACCACCGAGTTGGTCATCGCCCCGCCCAGGGCGTTGACCTGGTCCTCGTCGACCCGTTCCCGGATGTCGCCGATGATGGCGAAGTCCCGCAGCGTGACGTTCCGGCTCGGCCCGCCGGCCTCGTGCGGGCGGACCCCGCCGGTGTAGCCGCCGCCGGGGACGTACTTGCCGTAGATGCCGGCGGCCCGCTTACGGTCGGTGGGGTGCCGGCCGCCGAGCACCGAATACCACGGGCCGGCGCCGCGCAGGGTCACCCCGTCGACCACCACGTGGTCCCAGAGGGTGAAGGTGCCGGTCGGGATCCAGACCGCCCGACCCTGGGCCCTGCCGGCGTCGACCGCCGCCTGGAACTTCGCGGTCGAGTCGGTCGCGCCGCTCGGGTCGGCGCCGAAGTCGGTGACCACGTCGAGCACACCGGCGGGCTTGTCGATCGGCGCGCCGACCAGCTCGAAGTCGGCCAGGTCGATGGTGAAGCTGGGCGACTGGGCGGTCGAGGAGACCTGCAACCGGATCTTCGTGCCGGCCGGGTAGGTGCCGCCGAACATCGCCCGCGTCTCGTCGTAGAAGTGGTGCGGGTTGGTGTCGCCCGGGTTGTTGTTGAACGGGTAGCCGCCGTAGTACCAGCCGTACCTCGACGTCACCGGGACCGACCTCAGCACGGTCCCGTTGGCCCGCAGGTCGATGGCGGCGTCCCGGCCGGTGCCGGCCGGGCTGTCCGGCAGGCTGATTCGGAAGGTGACCGCGTTGGCCGGGGCGGTGAGGGTGAACTCGACGTACTCGCCGACGGAGTCGAGGGTGACCGCCTCCCGGCCGGACGCCTCGGACGGCAACGTGCCGTATCGCCGGTCGGGGCCGATCTTCGTGCCGTTGTGGGCGGCCTTCTCCGCCTCCTGCTCCACGAACGGGACGGTCGCGCCCCGGCCCGGGATGTCGAAGGGGGACAGCCCGGCCGCCTCGGCAGGGGTCGCGGTGCCGGTGACCGCCAGGGCGGTCAGTGATGTCGCGGCCAGCAGGGTGGCGGCGATCGCGGCCAACCCTGCCCGGGCCGGGTGTCGAAGGTGGTGCGGGGTGCCGGTGGTGTGGTTGGCCATGAGCTGTGCTCTCCCTTTCGTCAGGCAGGCCAGATCCCCCCGTGTCCGTGCGGCGTGGCGTATCCCCCTCGTTCCTCCTTCCTCTGGCGGCCCCACGCAGGGCCGGGGTGGGTGGCGTGGCGCCGGCGGCCGGGACGGGCCGCCGGCGCCACGGCGGTCAGGTCAGGCGCGGTCCGTCCGCCGCGCGCGGCGCGTGCGCCGGTTCGGCGGTACGCAGCCAGACGGCGGTGTCCGATGGCAGCAGACCCTCGTCGAGTGGCCCGCTGGCCAGCAGCAGGTCCCCGTCGCCGGGCAGCGGCACCGGCCCGTCGGTGAGGTTGACCAGGCAGCGGAAGCCACCGCCACGGCTGAAGGCGAGCACGCCGTCGGGGGCGGGCAGCCAGCTCATCTCGCCGTCGCCGAGCGCCGGGTCGGCCCGCCGGATCTGGATCGCCGCCCGGTACAGCTCCAGCATCGAGGCGGCGTCGCCGGTCTGCGCCCGGACGGTCCGGTCCTTCCAGTCGGCCGGCTGGGGCAGCCAGGGCGTTGCGGCGCCGTCGGGGCTGAACTCGAACGGGGGTTCGTCACCGGCCCAGGGCAGCGGCACCCGGCAGCCGTCCCGACCGGGGTCGACCCGGCCGGAGCGTTCCCACATCGGGTCCTGGCGCAGCGCGTACGGGATGTCCTCGACCTCGTAGAGGCCCAGCTCCTCGCCCTGGTAGACGTAGGCGGCGCCGGGCAGCGACAGCGACAGCAGCGCGGCGGCCCGGGCACGGCGGGTGCCCAACTCCAGGTCGGTGGGGGTTCCCTCGCGCTTCGCGGCGAAGCTGAACGTGGTGTCCGCCCGACCGTAGCGGGTGACGTGCCGGGTGACGTCGTGGTTGGAGAGCACCCAGGTGGCCGGCGCGCCGACCGGCGCGTGCGCGCTCAGCGTCCCGTCGATGCTCTCGCGCAGGGCCGAGGCGTCCCAGGCGCAGCCGAGGAAGTCGAAGTTGAACGCGGCGTGCAACTCGTCCGGGCGCAGGTAGTTGGCGAACCGCTGCCGGTCCGGCAGCCACACCTCACCGATCAGGGCCCGCTCGCCGGCGTACTCGTCGGCGACCCGCCGCCAGCCCCGGTAGATGTCGTGCACCCCGTCGAGGTCGTGGAACGGGTGCGGCTGGCCCGGGTGGACCTCGGGCAGCGTCCCGTCCTTGACCAGCAGCCCGGCCGAGTCGATCCGGATGCCGTCCACCCCGCGGTCGAACCAGAACCGCAGGATGTCCTCGAATTCCGCCCGCACCCGGGGGTGGTCCCAGTTGAAGTCCGGCTGCTGCGGGGCGAACAGGTGCAGGTACCAGTCGCCGGGTGTGCCGTCCGGGTTGGTGGTGCGCGTCCAGGTCTCGCCGCCGAACTCGCCGACCCAGTCGGTGGGCCGCTGGTCACCGTTCGGGCCCCGGCCGGGGCGGAACCAGAACAGGTCCCGTTCGGGCGCGCCGGGCCCGCCGGCGAGCGCGGCCTGGAACCACGGGTGCTCGTCGGAGCAGTGGTTGGGCACCACGTCGACGATGGTCCGGATGCCGAGCGCGTGTGCCTCCGAGATCAGCGCCTCCGCCTCGGCGAGACTGCCGAAGACCGGGTCGATGTCGCGGTAGTCGGACACGTCGTAGCCCGCGTCGGCCATCGGTGAGGGATACCACGGACTGAACCAGATCGCGTCGATGCCGAGCGCGGACAGGTGATTCAGCCGGGACCGGATGCCGGCGATGTCGCCGATGCCGTCGCCGTTGCCGTCGGCGAAGCTACGCGGATACACCTGGTAGATCACCGCTCCACGCCACCACGGACTGCTGTCTGCTGTGGACACGAGCACCTGCTTTCTGGGTCAGTACGTCGGCGGGTTCGCCGGACCTGGAGGTGTGTCGGGCGAACGGCCGTTGTCCGCCACGGGAGGTTGCGCTGGTGGCTACCCCTTGAGGCTGCCGGTGGTCAGTCCGGACATGATGTTCCGTTGGAAGATCAGGAAGACGATGACGGTCGGGATCGCCGCGATGACCGACGCGGCGATGACCACGTTCATGGGCGTGCCACCCGCGAAGGCGTAGATGCCGACGCTGACGGTCCGGGTCTCGGGCGACGGCATGACCAGCTTCGGCCACAGGAAGTCCTTCCAGACCGCCGTCACGGCGAAGATCGACACTACGCCGAGGATGGGGCGCGACATCGGCAGGATGATCGACCACAGCGTGCGCAGCGGCGTCGCCCCGTCCACCAGGGCCGCCGACATCAGCTCCTCGGGAATCGAGTCGAAGAACCGCTTCAGCAGGAAGATGTTGAACGCGTTCGCGACCAGGGGCAGCCAGATCGCGAACGGCGAGTCGAGCAGGTTGATGTGCAGGATCGGCAGGTCGATCACCGTCACGTACTGCGGGACGATGAGCACCATCGCCGGGATCATCAGCGTTGCCAGCATCAGCGCGAGGATCACGTTGCCGAACATCGGCCGGAGCTTGGACAGGGAGTACGCGGCGGCGGTGTCGAGGACGAGCTGGAACACCACCGCGCCGGCCGCGTAGTAGAACGTGTTGAACAGCAGCTTGGCGAGGTCGAGGTTGTTCCACGCGTCGACGTAGTTCTGCGGCTGCGGGTCCTTCGGGAACAGCGACGGCGGCGTCTGCGCGATCTCCTGACCGGACTTGAGCGCGCCGGTGACCATCCAGTAGAGCGGCCCGAGGAAGACGAGCGTGAAGCCCACGACGACGACGGTGAGCAGAGCCCAGTAGATGAACCTGCCGCGCCCACGGCGGAGCTGCGCGTGAGAGATGAGGGTCCGGGTGCCGGAGTCCTGTGCCATGTCTCGCCCGTCCTAGTCCTGTTTCGCGCTCAGCCGCAGGTAGGCGGCGGAGAAGCCGGCCAGCACCACGAGCATGATCACGCCGAGCGCCGCAGCGCCGTTGAGGTCGTTCTGGAAGAAGCCGTGCTGGTAGATGAGGTACGCCACGGAGGTCGCGGAGTCCTCCGCGCCCGCGCCGTTGGCGAGGATCAGTGGCTCGATGAAGAGCTGCATCGTGGCGACGATCTGGATCATCGCCAGGAGCGCGAGGATCAGCCGGGTCTGCGGGATCGTCACGTGGCGGATCCGCTTCCAGATCCCGGCGCCGTCGAGCTCGGCAGCCTCGTAGAGTTCGCCCGGGATGTTCTGCAGCGACGCCAGGTAGATCAGCACGGCGCCGCCCATGTTCATCCAGGTCGACGCGATCACCATCGCCGGCATCGTCATCTCGGGGGACTGCATCCACTGCGACGTGGGCAGGTGCAGCGCCTTGAGGATCGCGTTGAAGAGACCCGCCTCGCTGGGGTCGTACGCGTAGAACTTGAAGAGGTACAGCGCCGAGGCCGGCGGCAGCATCACCGGCAGGTAGACCAGGATCCGCAGGTACCCCTTGGCGTGGCGGAACTCGTTGAGCAGGATCGCCACGAAGAACGGCACCGCGTAGCCGAGGGCGAGCGCGAGCACCGTGAAGTAGAGCGTGTTCTGCCAGGCCGGCCAGAAGCTGGGGTCGGCGATGATGCGGGAGTAGTTGTCCCAGCCCACCCAGGTGGTCTCACCGCGTCGTGTGCGCTGGAAGCTCATCACGATGCCGCGGATCATCGGGTACCAGGAGAAGACGACGAAGCAGAGCACCGCCCCGATCAGGAACGCGTGACCGGTGAGGTTGTCCCGTACCTTGCGGCCGAGGCTCGTGCGTTGCGGCCCCGTGTGGGGCGGCGTGGGACGTCCCGGCTTTCTGGTGGTACCCGGGACGGTGGTGATCGCCAAGGCAACTCCTGGGTGAGTCAGTGACCGGACGGTGCGGCGCGGACGGGGGTGGGGGCCGGCTCGGCGTACCGGCCCCCACCTGACCGGATCAGCTCTCGGCGGCCAGGAGCTGGTTGACCTTTTCCTCGGCCGTCTTGAGCAGCGCGTCGATGTTCGAGTTCGGGTTCGTCAGAACCCCGGACATCGCCGCGTCGAGCACCGCGTAGACCGCCTGCGCGTTGCGCGGCTCACCCTTGATCGGAACCGGGGTCGCCTCGAAGATCGCGAAGTTCGCGGTGTCGACGTTCGCGTTCGCCTTGCGCAGTTCGAGTTCCTGCTTCTGCGCCTCGCTGCCGTTGGCGAAGAGCAGCGGCTGGGGCAGACCCACCGGGTAGTTCTGCGGCTTGGCCCGGACGTAGTCGAACTGACCCTTGCCCGGCGTCAGCTTCTGGTACGCGATCCACTTCAGACCGGCCTTGACCTGCTCGGGGGTTAGGTCCTTCTTGAAGAAGTAACCCTCGCCACCACCGAGCGTGCCCTTCGCAAGGCCGTCCTGGCCGGGCAGCGGGCTCATCGCCCAGTCCTGGAACTTGCCCTGGAACTGGCTCACGATCGCCTGGGTGGCGTCCGGCGCGCCGATGAACATGCCGACCTTGCCCGCACCCGCGTTGGTCAGCAGGTCGCCCCACTGCAGCAGCTGCCGCGAGCCCATGCTGTTGTCGCCGTACCGCATGTCCTTGAGGTTCTGCAGGACCTGCTTGCCCATCGGGTTGTTGAAGTCGGCCTTCTTGCCGTCGGCACTCAGCACCTGGCCGCCCTGCGAGTAGAGCAGGGAGGTGAAGTGCCAACCGCCGGTGTTGCCGGCGCTGTACTCCGAGTAGCCGGCGATGCCGTTGCCGAGCGCGGAGATCTTCTTGGCGGCGGCCCGCACCTCGCCCCAGGTCTTGGGCGGGTTGTTGACGTCGAGCCCGGCCTGCTGGAACAGGGCCTTGTTGTAGACCAGGCCCATCGAGTAGTTCTTCACCGGGACGGCGTAGAGCTTGCCGCCGTCGGTGAAGACCTCCTTGAGCGCCGGGTCGACGCTGTCCCAGGTCGGGATCGTGTTCTTGTTGACGTGCTGGGAGATGTCCATCGCCTGGCCGGAGTCGAGCACCTGCTGGAGATCGGTCATGTACCCGTAGAACACGTCGGTCACGGTGCCGCCGGCGAGGCGGGCGGTGAAGTCCGGCGGGTTGTTGCACTGCTCGCCGACGCTCACGCTCTTGATGACGATGTCCGGGTTCTGCCGCTGGAACTCGGCGACATCGTCGTTCCAGTTCTTCAACAGCTCTTTCTGCGCGCCGACCGGCTGGCAGTCGACCGTGATGGTGACCTTGCCGCCTGCGTTCGTGTCCTTGTCATCGCTCTTCGTGGAGCATGCCGTGAGGCTGAACCCCAGGCCGGCCACGAGCGCTAACGCCGCAGCCTTTCGGTATTGCGGTACGGACATCTGTCCATCCCTTCGGGAACGGGTGTCTCCATGACCTTCGCTGATCTGCGTGATGCGACCTGACGGCCAGTAGCTGCGCCGGAGCCAGGTGTGAGTGGAGTCACTGTAACGAGGCCGACTCATTTCGGCAAGGTATCGATGCGGCTGTGAAAGGACACGACTTCTTAACGGCAAATGTAGACAGGATCTTGAAACACGCCCGGGATGGTGGCCTTTAGTCCCTTATGGCCCATCGGCAGATCAGGTCCGCCCTGCCCGACCGGAGCAACGACGAAAACGGCCGCCGACCGCGCGAAGCGGTCGACGGCCAGAGCGTCGTTTCAGTGACCTGGGGGCGGTCCGGCGGCGGGGACGGCCGCGTCAGCGGCGCGGGGCGGGGGCCGTGGAACCCCGCACCACCAGCTCGGGCTCGAACAGCAGCTCGTCCTGCAGCACGCCGACACCCTCGATCTGCGTGACCAGCAGATCGACGGCGGCCTGCCCCATCGTCTCGATCGGCTGCCGCACGGTCGTCAACGGCGGGTCGGTGCACGTCATGAACGCGGAGTCGTCGAAGCCCACCACCGACACGTCCGTCGGCACCACACGACCCAGCCGGCGCGCCGCCCGGATGGTGCCCAGGGCCAGCACGTCGCTGGCGCAGATGATCCCGGTGACGCCACGCTCGACCAGCTTCGTGGCGGCGACCCGCGCCCCCTCCATGGAGAAGCTGGAGCGCTCGACGCAGTCGCTGTCGTCGGTCCAGCCCGCGGCCCGGACCATCGCGTCCAGCTTGCGCCGGGACGGCACGTGACCTTCCGGGCCGAGCACCATCCCGATCCGGTCGTGCCCGAGCGAGCGCAGGTGCCCGTACGCCTGCTCCACGGCCACCGCGTCGTCGGTGGACACCCGGGGGAAGCCCAACTCGTCGACACCCGCGTTGACCAGTACCACCGGCAGGCCCCGGTCGGTCAGCCGGCGGTAGTGGTCGTGCCGCGCGTCGGCGAGCGCGTACGAGCCACCGGCGAAGATCACCCCGGAGACCTGGTGATCGAGGAGCATCTCCACGTAGTCCATCTCGGAGACGCCACCGATGGTGCGGGCGCAGAGCGCCGGGGTGTAGCCGCGCTGGGCGAGGGACCCGGTGACCACCTCGGCGAGCGCCGGGAAGATCGGGTTCTGCAACTCGGGCAGCACCAGCCCGACCAGCCGGGCCCGCTCGCCGCGCAACTTGGTCGGCCGCTCGTAGCCGAGCACGTCCAACGCGGTCAGCACTGCCGTCCGGGTCGCCTCGGAGACGCCGTCCCGACCGTTGAGCACCCGGCTGACGGTGGCCTCGCTGACGCCCGCCTTCTTCGCAACTTCAGTCAACCGCTTGGTCACGGTCGCAATCCTACGTCAGTCTGCTGCAAGAAATGAACAGCCAAAAGTCGCGCCTCGACCGCTTCCCGTCACCGCTCGACCGTCACCTGAGGTTGCGCAGCGCGTCCTCGATGGCCCGGTGGAAGGTCGGGTACGCGTAGATCATGTGCCGGAGCTGGCTCAGCGGCACCGCGGCGTGCACCGCCACCACCAGCGCGGAGAGCACCTCGCCGCCGGCCGGGCCGACCGAGGTCGCGCCGATCAGCACGCCCTGGTCGGCGTCCGCGATCAGCTTGATGAACCCCTCGTCGCCGACCTGGTGGATCCAGCCCCGGGTCGAGCTGCCCAGCTTGGTGAAGCCGACCTGCACGTTGATGCCGCGATCCCGGGCCTGCCGCTCGGTCAGCCCGACCGCGCCGACCTCGGGGTCGGTGAAGGTCACCCGGGGCAGCGCCCGGTAGTCGGCGCGCGGGACGCTGCCGGCCGACCCACTCGACCCGCTGGCACCCAGCGAGCTGGCCGCGCCCATCGCGCCGCCGACCACGCTGGCGGTGCCGCTGGCGTCCGGTCCCGCGTTCGTCTGCCGGGCCTGGGCGAGCACGTCCGCGATCACGATGGCCGCCTGGTACATGGCGATGTGGGTGAACGCCCCCTCGCCGGTCACGTCGCCGACCGCCCAGATGCCGTCCGTGACGCGCAGCCGGTCGTCCACCGGCAGAAAGCGCTGGGCGGCGTCCACGCCGACCGAGTTCAGTCCCAGCTCCTCCAGGTGTGCCCGCCGCCCGGTCACCACCAGCAGGCGCTCGGCGGTGAACTCCGCGCCGCCGTCGCCGTGCAGGGTGAACCGGGTCCCGTCGTGTTCGACCCGTTCGGCGCGTACCCCGGTGTGGATCTGCACGCCGTCGGCGCGCAGCGCCGCGGCGGCGACCTCGGACGCCTCCGGTTCCTCGACGGCCAGCACCCGGTCCAGTGCCTCCACCACCGTGACCCGCACGCCGAACCGGGCGAAGACCTGGGCCAGCTCCAACCCGATGGCGCCGCCGCCGAGCACCAGCAGCGACTCGGGCAGCTGCTCGACCTCGATCGCCTGGTGGTTCGTCCAGTACGGGGTGTCGGCCAGCCCGTCGATCGGCGGCACCGAGGGCCGGGTGCCGGTACCCAGGACGATCCCGTGTCGGGCCTGGAACACCTGGTCGCCGACCCGGACCCGGCCGGGGCCGTCGAGCCGGCCGCTGCCCCGCACGAACCGGCCGCCCCGATCCGTGAACCGGCGAACCGCGACCGTGTCGTCCCAGGTGTCGGTGGCCTCCTCGCGGATCCGCTTGGCAACCGGCGCCCAGTCCGGCTGGACCTGCGCCGTCCCGGCCAGCCCGTCGACCCGGCGCGCCTCGGCGAGCGCGTTGGCCGCCCTGATCATCATCTTGCTCGGGATGCAACCCCAGTACGGGCACTCACCGCCGACCAGGTCCCGTTCGACGCCGACGACGCTCAGGCCGGCCTCGGCGAGCCGGCCGGCAACCTCCTCGCCACCGACCCCGAGCCCGACCACGACCACATCCACCAGCTCCGGCTCCGTCACCTGGACAGCATCCTCCAGCGACCCCGACCCGAGCACCGAGGTCCGGGAAAAGTCGGCGCGCTCACCGGGCCGGGCCGCTTACGGTGGCCGGATGCAGACACGCTTCACCCCGGTCCGGGACTGCTTCCACGACCTGTTCGCCGCCGGTCGGGAGACCGGCGCCAGCCTGACCGTCTGGTACGACGGCCACCCGGTGGTCGACATGGTGGGCGGGAATGCCAATGCCGGGGCCGACGCCGGGCCGGCGGGCGGCGACCCGTGGCGACCCGACACCCTGGTCAACGTCTACTCGGTCGGCAAGCCCGTGGCCGCGCTCTGCCTGTTGGTGCTGGTCGACCGGGGACAGGTCGACCTCGACGCGCCGGTCGCCCGGTACTGGCCGGAGTTCCGCACGCCGGCCACCGTGCGTCAGGTGCTGTCGCACACCGCCGGACTGCCGGCCTTCCCGGTGCCCCGACCGGCCACCGCGATCAGCGACTGGGCGCTGCTCGCCGGCGACCTGGCCACCGCCGAACCCGAGTGGACGCCGGGCTCGGTGGCCGGAGAGCACGCCTGGACGTACGGGCACCTGGTGGGTGAGCTGGTCCGCCGGGTCGACGGTCGGTCGATGGGCCGGTTCCTGGCCGAGGAGATCGCCGACCGGTGGCAGCTCGACCTCGGCTTCGGGCTGGCCGCAGCCGACCAGCATCGCTGCGCGGACCTGCGCTACGGCGACCCCGGGTGGCCGACCCGGGCGCTCGGCGAGCCGGGCTCACTGCGGGCCCGCGCGATGGGCAACCCGGCCGGCGGGCAGGACCTGGCCGTCCTGAACAGTCCGCTCTGGCGGGGAGCCGAGATGCCCGCGGTCAACCTGCACGCCACCGCGCCCGCCCTGGCCCGGCTCTACGCCGGTCTGCTGGCCGGCGGGGTCCTGGACGGCGTCCGGCTGGTCAGCCCGGAGCTGGTGGCCGAGGCCACCCGGGTCCAGTACGACGGGCCGGACCTGGTGCTGGACCGGCAGGTCCGGTGGACGCTGGGCATGCAGTGGGAGCCGGACGGCAGCTGGGGCATGGGCGGCCTCGGCGGCAGCAGCGCGTGGGCGGACCCGGAGCGCGGGTACGTCTTCGCGTACACCACGGCCCAGCTGGCCGAGCACGACCGGGTGGACGAGCTGGTCGAGGCGCTGAACTCCTGCCTGTGACCGGGTCCGTCGGGCGGGCACGCAGCGGGGGTGCTCGCGGTCACCGGGCCAGCGGGTGGACCGTCGGCCCGGGGATGGTGACCGGGGTACCGGTCGACGTGAGCAGCGCACGGGCGGCCACCGCCATCCGGCGCCGTTGCGGCACCAGTGCCCGCCGGGCGAACACGTCGTAGCCCTGCGCGGCAACCTCGTCGAGGATGCCGCCGTAGAGCGCGTACGCGGTGCGCATGCAGGCCTGCGAGGCCGGCGCGAGCATGGTGATGCCCGGCGCGGCAGCGGCGTAGTGCGCCTGGGCGCGGGTCACCTCGTACTCGATCAGCTCGCGGATCCGGGGCGTGCCGCGCCGCCGGGCGCGGGCCTGGGCCAGCTCGTCGTGGGTGACTCCGAACTTCGCCAGGTCCTCGTCCGGGAGGTAGGTGCGGCCCCGGTCGAGGTCCTCGGCGACGTCCCGGATGAAGTTGGTGAGCTGGAAGGCGAAGCCGAGCTGCCGGGCCGGCTCCCGGGCCGCGGCCGGGTCGGAGCTGCCGAGGATCGGCAGCATCATGGTGCCGATGGCCGCCGCCGAGCCCTCCATGTAGTCGAGCAGGTGGTCGTAGGTCGGGTACGCGGTGACCGTGAGGTCCATCGCCATGCTCCTGAGGAACGACGCGAAGTCATCCCGGTCGAGATCGAAGATGGCGATCGTGTGGAGCACGGCCGGCAGCAGCGGGTCCTCGACCGGCGCGCCGTGCAGGCCGGCGACGAACCGGCTGGCCCAGTCGTCGAGCCGGGCGGCCCGCTCGGCCGTTGGCAGGTCCTCGGTGCGGTCCACGATCTCGTCGGCGTACCGGGTGAAGCCGTAGAGGGCGTGAACGTGCCGCCGTTTCCAGGCGGGGAGCAGCCTTGTGGCGAGATAGTAGGTGCGGCCGTGACGTCTGTGCAGCTCGCGACACCGGTCGTAGGCAGCGGTGAGATCCGTGTCCACCGGCCCTCCTCGTTTATCGACGCACCAATCGACGCAACTCGTCACCCTAGGGTACGCTCGGCCGCATGGCCAACGACGCAGTTGCGGGTAACGCGATCCGCGTGGCGACGGCACGGCCAGGCGACGGGGACGATCCGGTCCGCGCCGTGCTGGCCGCGTACACCCAGGACCTGATCACCTCGTTGGACGACGCCCTGGCCACCTTCCTCGACGCCGAGGTCGACTCGCTCGCCGGGATCGACGCGGCGATGGGCGACTTCGCCGCCTCCGCGCGGGCGGCGGTCATGGCGGGCGGCAAGCGGATCCGGCCCACCTTCGCGTACTGGGGCTGGCGCGGGGCGATCGGCGGCAACGAGCCTCTGGCGCCGGTGCTGCCCGCGTTGGCCGCCCTCGAACTGCTGCACACCTTCGCGCTCGTGCACGACGACGTGATGGACTCCTCCGCCACCCGGCGCGGCCGGCCCACCGTGCACGTCGCCCTCGCCGCGCAGCACGTCGCCGCCGGCCACCGGGGCGACCCCGACCGGTTCGGCGAGGCGGCCGCTGTGCTCGTCGGCGACCTCTGCATGGTCTGGGCCGACCGCCTGCTGGCCCACGCCACCGTGTCGCCGGCCCGGCTGTTCGAGGTCCGCCGCTGCTACGACCAGATGCGGGTGGAGACGATCGCCGGGCAGTATCTCGACGTGCTCGGCGAGAACGACGCGGCCAACTGGTCGGTCGACCGTGCGCTGCGGGTGGCGCGCTACAAGACGGCGAGCTACACCGTCCAGCGACCGCTGCTCTTCGGCGCCCGCCTGGCCGGGGTGCCGGCCGACGCGCCGTTGGTCTCCGCGTACACCCGCTACGGCCTGGCCGTCGGCGAGGCGTTCCAGCTCCGCGACGACCTGCTCGGCGTGTACGGCGATCCCGCCGCAACCGGCAAGCCGGCCGGTGACGACCTGCGCAGCGGCAAACCGACCGTGCTACTCATGCTGGCCCGACAGTTGGCCACGCGGTCCCAGCTCAGGGCGCTGGAACGGGCCGACGCGGGGCCGGCCGACCGGCTCGCCGAGCTGGTCGCCGACACCGGGGCGGCGGCCCGGGTGGAGCGGATGATCGCTGAGCGCGTGGGTGACGCCCTGGCGGCGCTCGACGCCGCACCCGTGGACCGGACGGCGCGGACCGCGCTGACCGGACTGGCCACCGCCGCCACCAACCGGCGGGCCTGATGGACGGATCTTTCGAGGAGGTGGGCGCGTGCGGACGGTGACGGGACGGACGGACCGGGTGGTGGTCGTCGGCGCCGGGCTGGGCGGGCTGGCCTGCGCGCTGCACCTGGCGGGCAGCGGCCGGCAGGTGACCGTGCTGGAGCGCGAACCGGTGCCCGGCGGGCGGGCCGGCCGACTCGCCGTGGACGGCTACGACTTCGACACCGGCCCGACCGTGCTCACGATGCCCGAGCTGATCGCCGAGGCGCTCGGCGCCGTCGGCGAGGAGCTGCGGGACTGGCTCGACCTGACCCCCCTCGACCCGGCCTACCGGGCGTACTACCCGGACGGCTCGACCCTCGACGTGCTCACGGACACCACCCGGATGGCGGCGGAGATCTCCCGGGTCTGCGGGCCGCGCGAAGCCGACGGCTACCTGCGCTTCGTCGACTACGCACGGGAGCTGTGGCGGCTGGAACGAGCCGACTTCATCGAGCGCAACCTGGACGCGCCGACCGACCTGCTCACCGGCAACCTGCTCAAGCTGCTCGCCGGCGGGGCCTTCCGCCGCCTCCAGACGAAGATCAACCAGTTCTTCCGGGACCCGCGCACCCAGCGCGTCTTCTCCTTCCAGGCGATGTACGCCGGGCTCGCCCCACACGACGCGCTCGCCATCTACACGGTCATCGCGTACCTCGACTCGGTGGCCGGGGTCTACTTCCCCCGCGGCGGCATCCACGCGGTCTCCCGGGCGATGGCCGGCGCCGCCGAGAAGCACGGCGTGCAGATCCGGTACGACACCACGGTGACCCGGGTGGAGACCGCGAACGGTCGAGCCACCGGAGTGCTCACCGCCGACGGCGAACTGGTGCCGGCGGACGTGGTGGTGCTCAACCCCGACCTGCCGGTCGCGTACCGGGATCTGCTCCCCGCGGCCCGCCAGCGCCGGCTCACCTACTCGCCGTCCTGCGTCGTCCTGCACGTCGGCTCCCGCCAGGGATATGCGAAGATCGCCCACCACAACATCCACTTCGGACGCGCGTGGAAGGGCACCTTCGATGAGGTCATCCGTCGGGGCGAGCTGATGACCGACCCGTCGCTGCTGGTCACCAACCCGAGCCGCACCGACCCCTCGGTGGCCCCACCGGACCGGCACACCTACTACGTGCTCGCCCCGGTGCCCAACCTCGACCGGGCCCCGTTCGAGTGGCGCGGCGACCTGACCCGGCGCTACGGCGACCAGCTGATCGGCACCCTGGAGGAACGCGGCTACGTCGGCTTCGGTGCCGGCGTGGAGGTGCTGCGGGCGATCACCCCCGCCGAGTGGGCGGAGCAGGGGATGGCCGCCGGCACCCCGTTCGCCGCCGCGCACAGCCTCTTCCAGACCGGTCCGTTCCGCCCGTCGAACCTGCACCGCGACCTGGCCAACGTGGTCTTCGTCGGCTCCGGCACCCAGCCCGGGGTCGGCGTACCGATGGTGCTGATCTCCGGCAAGCTGGCCGCCGGCCGGATCACCGGGGAGGGCCGATGAGCAGTCGCGAGGAGCATCTCGTCGAACTGGTCGACGACGCCGGCCGGGTCCGCGGGGAGACCACCGTCGCAGCGGCCCACCAGCCGCCGGGCCAGCTGCACCGGGCCTTCTCCGTGCTGCTGATGGACCCGGACGGCCAGGTGCTGCTCCAGCGGCGGGCAGCGGTCAAGACGAGGTTCCCGCTACGCTGGGCCAACTCCTGCTGCGGGCACCCCCGGCCGGGCGAACCGCTCGCCGACGCGGCCAACCGACGGCTGCGCGAGGAACTGGGCACCGGCCCGGTCGAGCTGACCGAGGTGGGCGTCTACGTCTACTACGCCGAGGACCCCGCCACCGGGCGGGTCGAGTTCGAGTACGACCACGTGCTGCGCGGCGAGTTCCGCCCCGCCGCCCCGCTGCTGCCCGACCCGGACGAGGTGGCCGAGCTGCGCTGGGCCGACCCCGCCGCCCTCGAGGACGAGCTCAACCGGGACTCCCTGTCGTACGCACCCTGGCTGGGCGGGGTGGTGAACCGGCTGCTGCGCCCCTCGGGGTCGACGTCGGGCGCACCCGGTCGGGCCGTGACCCCGTCCGGATCGTCGGCGGATGACGCGGCGGAGCGGTCGGGTGGTCGATGAGGCGCTGAGCGCGGGCGCCGTGGCGCGCCGGCTGGGGGTGGCGGTCACCACGCTGCGCACCTGGCACCAGCGCTACGGGCTCGGGCCCAGCGAACACGTCCCGGGCCACCACCGCCGGTACACGCCGGCCGACCTGGCCCGCCTCGAGATCATGCGACGGCTCACCGCCGAGGGGGTGAGCCCCGCCGAGGCGGCACGGTGGGCCGGCCAGGCGCCGGATCCGCAGCCCGCCGACGCCGCCCGGAGCGGGGTCCGCCCCCCGCCGGGCCGGGACGGTGGCGGAACCATCCCGGTGGGCCGCGCCGGACCGGCCGCCAGAGGGCTGGCCCGGGCCGCCATGCGACTGGACGCGGCGGCGATCAGCGAGACGATCGCGCACGCCGTGGCCGCTGGCGGGGTGGTGGCGACCTGGGACAGTCTGCTGCGCCCGGTGCTCGCCGGCATCGGCGAACGGCACGCCACCACCGGCGCCCTGATCGAGGTGGAACACCTCCTCTCCCGCTGTGTCTCGGAGGCGTTCGCGGCGGCCGGCCGCGCCGGCGCGCCCACCGGACCTGCCCGGATCCTGCTCTCCTGCGCCGACGAGGAGCAGCACACCCTGCCGCTGGAGGCGTTGGCCGCCGCACTCGCCGAGCGCGGGGTCGGTTACCGGATGCTCGGCGCCAGGGTGCCGGTGGCCGCCCTCGTCGAGGCCGTGATCCGGACCGGGCCGGCCGCGGTGGTGCTCTGGTCGCACATCCGGGCCACCGCCGACCCGGCCCAGCTCAGCGCGGTGCTCGCCGCGCCCCGCCGCCCGCTGCTGGTGCTCGCCGCGGGCCCCGGCTGGCAGGCCGACACGCTGCCCGCCGGGGTGGTACGCCCGATCGACCTGGCCGAGGCGGTCTCGCTCGCCGTCGCGGTCCGCGACTCCCTGGACCAGTCGAGGGAGGGCTGACCGGGGCTGTTGGTCCCCGGAGACGTCCACTAGCGTCGGGGCGTCCGCCTGCCCCGACCCCCCCGGGAGCGAACAGATGCAAGCCCGCGCCGTCCTGGCGTCCGTTCTCGCCGTGGTGCTGACCCTGGCCGGCTGCGCCCAACCGGGCACCATCGCTCCCGTCCAGGCGCCCCAGCCGGTGGAGTCGACGGCGCCGCCCACCCCGAAACCCTCGCCGCTCCCGACCCGCACCAAGCCGCCAAAGCCCACCCTTCGGCCGCTGCCGGCCAAGCTGCCGGCCGGCCTGCGACGCAGCACCGGCGTACGCCCGGTGGCCCTGACCTTCGACGACGGCCCCAGCCCGGCCTGGACGCCCAAGGTGCTCGACCAACTGCGCGCGGCCCGGGTGACCGCCACCTTCTGCCTGGTCGGCCGGGAGGTGCAGCGACACCCGGAGCTGGTCCGGCGGATCGTCCGGGAGGGGCACCAGCTCTGCAATCACAGCTGGCGGCACGACCTCGAGCTGGCCCGGCGACCGGTCGCCGAGATCCGGGCCGACCTGATCCGGACCAACAAGGCCATCCAGGCTGCCGCCCCGGGCGCACCGGTGCCCTTCTACCGGCAGCCGGGCGGCCGGTGGACGCCGGAGGTGCTGGAGGTGGCGAAGGACCTCCGCATGCGCCCGCTGCACTGGAACGTCGACCCGCAGGACTGGGACAAGCCGACCGCTGCCACGATCGCCAAGCGGGTCCACTCCGCCGCCCGTCCCGGCGCTGTCGTGCTGCTGCACGACGGCGGCGGCAACCGGGCCGCGACACTCGCCGCCTGCCCGCACGTGATCGCCGACCTGAAGCACCGCTTCGGCATCACCCGACTCAAGTAGACCGGACCTGACCTGCGGTTTTGTGTCGACCGGCGGTCCACGCCATACCGGTTTTGTCGACCGACCAGGCATCACGTATGCTTTCCAAGCCTCCGGCGGGGCCGGATGGGAGCAAGTCCGCTTGAAGTTGCGAATGTGCAATGATGGCGGGGCCGCCCTCATCGTCTAGCGGCCCAGGACGCCGCCCTTTCAAGGCGGTAGCACGGGTTCGAATCCCGTTGGGGGCACGACCGGCGCAAGCCGGAGCAACACAAGCTAGGTCCTGTGGAGCAGTTGGAGTGCTCGCCGCCCTGTCAAGGCGGAGGTCGCGGGTTCAAGTCCCGTCAGGACCGCAGCGCCGACGCCGCGCCCAGCGCGGCGTTCTGCGTATCGGAGCGTGTGACCCTGCCAGCGGTTCACCCTGCTGACGGGTAGCATGAGCCGAGCAGTACGGCCAGGTAGCTCAGTTGGTACGAGCGTCCGACTGAAAATCGGAAGGTCGGCGGTTCGACCCCGCCCCTGGCCACATAGCCTTTCGCCGGGCTACAGAGGTCCCCACCAGCGGAAACGCAGGTGGGGATCTTGCTTTTCGCACCCCCGGCACCACCGATCACGCGCTGCCCGGCAGGCACCGTCTCTGGCCGCTGATGACCGGCTCTTGTCGCACGCAGGACGCTCAGCGCGCCCGGCACATCATCATGCGCAGCCAGCGACCGAGCAGCGAAAACGCTCCGGCCGCCGTCAGCAGCAACAGCAGTGAGACCGCGAACAGGGCGCGTCCGAGCGGAAGGGGCATGGAGACGAAGAACGGCGCCTGCTGGATCAACAGGCCCGCGCCGATCATGGCCTGGGCGATGCCCACCCGCACGGGCTGGGACCGCTCTCCCGGCTTCAGACGCGCAAGCCGAACCCAGGCTTCGGGAAACCGTCGTGACACGGCCACACGCACCCCGAGTACCACCGAGCCCAGGCTGACGACCACGACTCCCACCCGCAATGCCATCGTGACCGGGTCCTCGGCATCCAGGCTCATGCGCCCATCATGGGAGGGGCGTCAAGCGCGCAATGGCACGGCAATCTCCGACGGCTTCCTGACCTGCCGAATTGCACGACGCGGCTGCACGACCGCCCCGGCACACCACGATGGCGGAACCAGTTGCCAGGCGACCTCACGAACTGGAGGCGCCGCCCCCGCCGTAGCCCACCCGCCGCCAACGGAAGCTGTCCGGGCGCACCTGCCACAAGCGCCCGCAGCGGGGACACTCCTCCCACCGCGAGAAGCGCCGACCGCTGTGGTCCACCACCGGGTCCGGCGGGGGAAGATGCCGACGACACCAACAGAACAGATATGTGGGACTGCCCATGAGTCCTGAGTATCCGCGCCCGGCTGGCGCCCCGACCTTTTCGACTCCGCCATGGCGATGCTCCGCCTGAACTCTTCCGGGCAGCCGCGCACCCGGAATCAACCGCGCCTCGGATCAGAGCCGCTGGACGATCTGGATCGGATTGCCGTCGGGCTCGGCGGTCCACGCGATCAGCAGGCGACCGAGCCACTCGTGGGGCGACGCCAGGGCGGGAGCGCCCGTTGCGGTGATCTCCGCGTACGCCGCGGCCGTGTCGTCGGTCCACAGGATCACGGCGGCCCGCTGACCCTCGGGCACCGGGTCGAGGCCGTGATCATCACGAGTGGAGGCGACGGAGGCGATACCGATCTTGTAGCCGTCGAGCACCAGGTCGACGTGAATCGGCTCGCCCTCGGTGGGCACCCGGAACGTCTCGGTGAAGCCAAGACGCGAGTAGAACGCGACGGCGCGCGGGACGTCCGCACTGAAGAGAATGATCTGCGGGGTACGGAACACCGACACGGCGCGACGCTATCAGCGCTCACACATCGGTGCAGCCGAGGCGAGCCTCCACGCCGGGTGCCACGACCGACCGCGGTCACTGATCCCGGCGCCCCTGCTGGCGGTGCTGGGCCATACCGCCCTGGATCGCCTCCCACACGCTGCGCCCGGCCTGCCGCAGCGTCTCCCCCGCCTGCTCGGCGAGCTGCGCCGCACTCTGGGCGGCGGCGTGCGCCCCACCCCCGCCCTGACCGCCGTCACCATTCCCGGACGGCCTCCGGCCCGACGACGCATCAGGTTCGTTGCGAGGTCTTCCCTGCTGCTTCTGCCCCTCCGGCGGCTGACCCTCGGGCCGCTGCCCCTGAGGCTGCTGTTCCTGAGGCTGCTGCCCCTCAGGCCGCTGACCCTCAGCCCGCTGACCCTCAGCCCGCTGCCCCTCAGGCTGCTGCCCCTCAGGCCGCTGACCCTCAGGCCGCTGCCCCTCAGGCCGCTGACCCTCAGCCCGCTGACCCTCAGGCCGCTGACCCTCAGGCCGCTGCCCCTCAGGCCGCTGACCCTGAGGCTGCTGCCCCTCAGGCCGCTGCCCTTGAGGCTGCTGCCCCTCAGGCGGCTGGCCCTGAGGCTGCTGGCCCTGAGGCTGCTGGCCCTTCGGGCGTCCCGTTGGGCCGGTGGGTTCCGCACGGCCCTGCTCGCCCGTACCGGGACGGCCCGGTCGCGGCCGGTCGGCGGCCGCGTCGGCCTGCCGACCCCGATCATCGGGTACGCCGGAGCGCTGCGCCGACGTGGTGACCTCGGCGGCGCCCGCGGCCAGCTGCTGCCTGCTGCGATTGACGTCGTCGATCGTGGCGTCGGCCGTCCGGGAGAGGGAGTCGATGATCTGCGGGTTGTTGTCGATCGTCTCCAACGCCCGGCCCAGGATCGCCACCACCTGCTCCAGCCGTACCCGTAGCTGCGCCTCGGCCTGCACCCCGTTGATGTCCAGCTCCACGCCGTGCAGGTGCACACGGACGCCGGCGTCGAGCTGGAGAAGGTTGGCCAGCCGGGCCCGCAGCGAAAGGTCCGCGTCCAACCCGTCCACCACGACCCGGATCGAGTCGACCGAGACTCTGGGAATGTCGAGCAGGACGTCCGGATCTTCACCGCCGTTGGCCCGGCCCGGCCGGTCGACCGCACGGTCCCGCTGCTGCGCGCTCTCGCTCATGCTCTCCCGCTCCGTCGCAGACCGGCCCGGTCGTCCGGGCCGTCGGGCGCGGTTACCCGCTTTCCCGCGGGGCATCCCGTCCGTGACGGACCGGCGACCCAGTGTCCGGAACCGGGCACCGCGCGAAGCTGCACAGCGGGGCATCAGCCGGTATGGTCCGGGCCTATGGGACAGGGGATGGATGGTCCGGCCGACATCCGGCAGGACATGGAACGGTTCTCCTTGCGATCCACCCTCCTCGTCCCAGGCTCCGCCGAGCACGCGTTCGCGGTCTTCACCGGCGAGCTGACCGAGTGGTGGGTCACCGAGTACACCTGGTCCGGTCCGGAGGCTCTCGCCGAGCTGGGCATGGAGCCGCGAGCCGGCGGCATGCTCTACGAGATCGGCCCGTACGGCTTCCGCGCCGACTGGGGCCGCGTGCTCACCTGGGACCCGCCCCGCCGACTGGTCTTCGTCTGGCAGATCGGTCCCGACCGGGTGCCGGTGCCGGACCCGGCCCGGGCCAGCGAGGTCGAGGTCCTCTTCCTTCCCGACGGGCCCGAGCGCACCCGGGTCGAGCTGGAGCACCGGCACTTCGACCGGCACGGCGAGGCGGCGGAGGGCTACCGCAAGGCGCTCACCGCGGGCTGGCACGAGCTTCTCACCCGCTACCTCGCCACGGTGTCGCGCCGGCACCCCACCACACCGGCCTGACCCTCACCCGCCCGCTGCCGGTTGACGCGGTGGCGAAGCCGTCAGCGGCCGAGCTGTCGTTCGGCCGTCGGGGCGCCGAGGTTCGGGCCGCCCAGGTTGGCGCGGCGCCCTGCCTCCGCCCCGGGGCCGAAGCCGGTGCCGGCCAGCCGGCGCGGCGGTGCGGTGCGCAGCCGCGGGTACTGCTCGGCGAGTCGTCGCTGCACCCGGTCGGAGCGGTCGGCCAGCACCAGCGCCACCGAGGGCGTGCCCGGCTCGCTGGCCGCCGCCGTCTCGGCCGCCCAGAGCCGTCCGCCGATCACCTGCGCGAAGCCGGCGAGCCAGGATCGGCGGAAGGCCGCGGGGTGCTCGCCGGCCGGCACCGCCGTGCCGGCCAGGCCGTGCGCCGCCTGCACGAGCAGCGAGGTGAAGAGCAGGTCGACCCGTTCCAGGTCGCTGGCGAAGCCGAACAGGTGAAGTGCGAACCCGCTGCCCTGCCGGCGGCGTACGCAGCGGCAGCGCAGCGGTTCGGCGACGGCGGCGAGCAGGCCGACCTTGTCCCGGGCGTACGGGGCCACGATGTCCACCACCCGGTCGCCGACGGGGTCGGTGGCCGGGTCCCGCGCGGCGAGCAGCGCCCGGTCCACGCCGTAGCGGGCGATCAGCTCGGTCGCCTTGGCGGTGAACGCGGCCGACTCAGCGGGCGTGCAGGCCGGGTCCTCGGCCTGGGCCAGCAGCTTGCGCACCTTGCTGAGCATGGCCTCGGACATGCCCCCAGAGCTATCACATCCAGCGGCCGGAGCGCGCGTGGCCACTGCCCGTCGATCGGTGTCGCCGTCGCGCTCGGCTCCTCAGCCGGCCCGGCTGCGCAGGGTGGCGATCGTCGAGCCGGCGAGCGTGAGCAGGCAGTCGGGGAGCAGCCCGTCGGCGTCGGCCGCGCCGAACAGCGCCTCTCCGGTCGGCACGTCCCGGTTGGCGTACGCGCTGACGAAGCGGGCCACCCAACGGGTGTCGTACCCCGCCTCGTCGATCCCCGGGAAGTCCAGCGCACACCCGCTGCCCGACGGCGCGTCGCCGACCATCGTCGCGGCGAGGCACCAGGCGACCCCGTACGCACCGCTCAGGCCGGCGCGGTCGACGACCGCGTCGAACGCCCCGACCACCGCGTCCCCGTCCCCGGCGAGCGCGGAGCGGAGCACGGCGGCCGCGTCGTCGAACGTCTGCTGTGGTAGGTCCGTCACCCAGCGCACAGTAGGACGGCTGGTCAAGCCCCCCGACGACCGTCACTCTCCGTGTTCAACGCGGGCGACCTGCGCATTACGTCCCCTCCACGGTCCCGCCGCCAGCGCCGGCACGCTAATGTGCGCAGCGGACCTTCGCCGGAGGAAGGACGACCATGCTCGTATCACGCCGTTCGCGGGTGGCCTCACTGGCCGCCTGCGCGACGATCCTGCTCGCCACAAGCGCCTGCGGGAATGACAAAGCCGAGGAGGGAAGCGCCCAACAGGTGCGCCTCTATGGCACGGACGGCAACATGCTCAACTCCTACCCTGCGGAGTTGAAGGAACGTGCCAACCTCGTCGACGGGATGAAGGGGACCACGCCACTCACCCCGTTGCCGGAAGACTTCAAGAGCCGGCTACGGTCCGTCGACCCGGCGCTGACGGACTACCTCTACTCCGCCGAGACGTACGACGCCGTGGTGATCGGGGCGCTCGCCGCCCAACTCGCGGGGAGCAACGACCCGGCGGCGATCGCGAAGCAGATCGTCGGCGTGACCAACGGCGGCCAGCGCTGCGAGAACGTGGCGAGCTGCCTGACGCTGGCCCGCGCCGGGCAGGACATCGAGTACCGCAGCGTGTCGCTGACCCGGGCCGGTTTCACCGACAAGGGCGAGCCGGCCACCGCGAGCTACGCGACGCTGACCTTCGACGGCCAGCAGATCAACGACGGCAAGACCGAGTTCGTCGGGGCGGGCACCGAGTCGGCGGCGAGCACGAAGGCGCCGCCGAAGCCGAGGAAGCAGCCCGCGGGCGACGACCCCGACCAGAAGCCGCTGGTCATGGGCGGCCTGCTGCCGAAGACTGGTGACCTGGCGATCGCCTACCCGCCGATGGCGGCCGGCGCGACGCTGGCGATCAGGGAGATCAACGCCGCTGGCGGCGCGCTGGGCAAGCCGGTGACGTGGATGGACGGCGACGACGGCACCAGCCCGGCGGTCGCCAAGGCGACCGTGGCCAAACACGTGGCGGACGACGTCAGCGTGATCATCGGCGCTGGCGGCTCGGGCATCTCGCGCGAGGTGCTGCCGGACGTGGTGAAGGCCGGAAAGATCCTCTTCTCGCCGTCCAACACCGACAGCGGCCTGACCGACGTCGAGGACAAGGGTCTCTACTTCCGGACCGCCCCGCCGGACAGCCTCCAGGGCCGGGCGCTGGCCGACGTGATGCTCCGCGACGGGTCCCAGAAGATCGCCATCGTCGCCCGTAAGGACTCCTACGGCGAGGGCCTCCAGGCCACCGTCCGGGAAGAGCTGGAGAAGGCCGGCATCGCCGGCGACCGGCTCAAGCTCCTCACCTACGAACCGCCGGCCGACGCCAAGGCTCCCCCGGTGGACTTCACCGGTGGCGCGAAGGAGATCAAGGACTTCGGCGCGGACGCCGTACTGATCATCGGCTTCGGCGAGTCCGCTCAGGTGATCCGGGCGCTCGCCGACAGCGGGGTGCAGATCCGGCACTGAGCACCCACCCGTGGACCACACGGCCGCACCGGCATCCCGCCGGTGCGGCCGTTTCCGTCCCGAGGGTCAGCGGGGCCGGCGGCGCTCCAGGAACTCGGTCATCCGGCGGTGCTTCTCCTCGTCCTCGAAGAGCACCGCCTGGCTGACCAGGTCGAGCTGCGGGTGCGCGGCGGCCGGTGCGTCCACCGCCAGTTTGGTCAGCCGCAGCGCCAGCGTCGAGCCCTGGGCCATCTCGTCCAGCAGCCCGTGCGCCACCGCGAGCAGCTCACCAGGCTCGTCCACCACCCGGTTCACCAGACCGATCCGCAGCGCCTCCGCGGCGTCCACCCGCCGGCCGGTGAAGAGCAGCTCCTTGGCCCGGGCCTCACCGATCAGCGCCGGCAGCCGGTGGGTCGCGCCGGCGCCGGCCAGGATGCCCAACCGGACCTCCGGCTGGCCGAAGACCGCCCGCGCCGTGCACACCCGCAGATCGCAGGCGTACGCCAGTTCCGCGCCACCGCCCAACGCCGGACCGTCGACGGCGGCCACGCTCGGCATCGGCAGCGCCCTGACCCGGGCGAAGGCGGCCGAGTTGATCGCGGCCAGCGCGTCGGTACGGCCACGCTCCCGCAGCTGACCGATGTCGGCGCCACCGGCGAAGATGCCCTCCGCGCCGCCGGTGAGCAGCAACAGCCGGGGACGCGCCTCCAACTCGGCGCAGACCTGGTGCAGCTCCGCGATCAGGTCGGCGTCGATGGCGTTGCGTTTCTCGGGCCGGTCCAGCGTCACCACCAGCCGGTCCGGCCGCTCCTCGATCCGAAGCCCACTCACTGCTTGGCACCGCCTTCCCACCGGTAGAAACCGTGCCCGGACTTCTTGCCCAGCCGTCCGGCGGCCACCATCTCCACGAGCAGCGGCGGCGGCGCGAAGCGGTCCCCGTACGCGGCCTGGAGGGTACGGGCGATGTCCAGCCGCACGTCCAGGCCCACGAGGTCGGTCAGCTCCAGCGGCCCGATCGGGTGCCGGTAGCCCAGCACCATCGCCTTGTCGATGTCGGCCGGGCTGGCCACCCCGTCGGCGACCATCCGGATCGCCTCCAGGCCCAGGGTGACCCCGAGCCGGGAGGTGGCGAAGCCGGGCATGTCGCGTACCACGACCGGGTCCTTGCCCAGCCGGGCAGCGAGCGCCACGGCCGCCGCGGTGGTCTCCTCGGTGGTGGCCGGGCCGACGACGATCTCCAGCAGCGCCATCGCCCAGACCGGGTTGAAGAAGTGCAGACCGAGGAAGCTCTCGGGCCGGTCCAGCCCGGCGGCCAGCTCACCGATGGCGATGCTGGACGTGTTGCTGGCCAGTAGCGCCGGGCGCAGCGCGGCGGCGTCGCGCAGCACCGCCCGCTTCAGGTCGAGCCGCTCCGGCACCGCCTCCACGATCACCTCGGGCGCGGGGGCGACCTCGGCGAGCGCGGGGCGCAGTGTCACCCGCTGGCGGTTCGCCGCGGCCTCGTCGGCGCTCAGCTTCCCGCGCTGCACCGCGCGCTCCCACAGCTCCGCGAGCCGGTTCAGCGCGGTCGCGCCCCGGCCGGGGTCCACCTCGACCAGCTCGACGGCGTATCCGGCACCGGCCGCCACGTACGCGATGCCGAGCCCCATCGTGCCGGCACCGACGACCACGAAACGATCGCTCATCACGCCTCCCTGTCCCGCCCGGCGGCGCGCGGGGTCCCCGCCACGCCGGCCCGGGTGATCCGCCCGCTCCGCTCGCTCATGGTGCGACCCTATTCAGCACGGAGAGCCGGCCCATGCGTGGGGGAGCGCCGGATCGGGTACAAACGGCCGCAACCGAGGGAAGGACCAGTCGACATGAGCCAGGCACCGGAGAGCGTCACCGACCCGGGCAGCACCGACGGGGAGACCGTGGAGACCCGGGGCGATGAGCGGGTCGACCTGCTGCGCGCCGACACCAACAACGACGGCAAGACCGACGTGTGGGTGGCCGACACCGACGGCGACGGCAAGGCCGACCTGTTCCAGTTCGACACGAACGGTGACGGCAAGGTGGACATCACCATGGTCGACATCGACGAGGACGGCACCCCGGACGAGGTGGTCGACGGCGACGGCGGTCTCCCGCCCGAGCAGCTTCCCCCGACCGTCCAGGTCTGAGATGTACGGGAGGGCTCCTTGTCGCCAGGCGATGACAGGGGCCCTTCCGCACGTCCGGATGCTCAGCCGGCGAGGCGCAGGGTGGCCAGGTAGTACGGGGCGTCCCGGTCGTCCACATCGGTCAACCGCCAGGCGCTGCCCCGCACCAGCGCCGCGAACTCCTCCGCCGAGCAGACCAGGTAGTCGAACCACTCCGTGCCCAGCTCCCGGTAGCGCAGCCGGAGCCGTAGCTGGCCGCCGAGCCGGCCCCGGCGACGGTTGCGCTCGTGGTAGCCGGTGTGCAGCGGGTCGCGGGTGCCGTACGGGTCGGTGCCGTGCGCGATGATCTGCGCCCCCGGCCGGGCCAGCGCGGCGAGCGCGGCCAGGAACTCCGGGGCCCGCTCCCGCCCCTCGAACAACCCCAGGTTGTTGCCGAGCAGGAGGAACGTGTCGTACCGGTGGCCGTCGGCGACGTGCGTGTCCACGGTGCCGTGGACGAGCCGCCGGACCCCGCGGCGCCGGCTCACCGCCAGGGCGCCCGCCGAGGTGTCCAGTCCGGTGACGGGTACGCCCCGCTCCTGGAGCAGCAGAGCGATGCGGCCGGCGCCGGTGCCGACGTCCAGCGTCTCGCCCCGGACCCGGTCCACCGCCCGGTGGTCGTACGGCTGCCAGTCCGCCGGCCCGTCCAGGTAGTGCGCGGACGGGGCGCCGTTGATCAGCCCGTCGTCCCGCTCAATGATCTCGATGACCGGTCGGGGCAGTCGCCCGCCGACCAGCGGTCGCGGACCCACCCCGGTGGCGACGGCGAACGTGTCCCGCAGCAGTTCGCCGACCACGTCACCGATTAGAGGCTCCCCCGTCATGACCTCACGCTATCCGGACACTCAGCGGCCCGTGGCAGCCGTATCCTGGCGGCGTGACCACGTTGGACCGGCTGTCGGCCGAGAAGTACATCCTGCTCACGACCTTCCGCAAGGACGGTCGTGCGGTGCCGACTCCCGTCTGGTCGGTGCGGGACGGCGAGGCGTTGGCGGTCTGGACCCGGGCCGACTCGGGCAAGGTGAAGAGGATCCGCCGCAACGGCGACGTCACCGTGGCGCCGTGCGACGTGCGGGGCCGACCGCACGGGGCGGAGGTGCGTGCCCACGCGACGATCTACGGCAACGGCGACACCGGTCGCGTGCGCGACCTGCTCAAGCACAAGTACCGGCTGATCGGTCGGCTGAGCCTGCTCGGCAGTCGGCTGCGCCGGGGCGAGGGCGGCACGGTCGGCATCCGGGTGACGCTGGCCGAGGGTCAGGGCTGACGGGGGCGACGCCGAGGCCGGGTGACGCCGGCGGACAGAAAGAGGGACGGTGGACCGAGATCCACCGTCCCTCTTCGGAAAAACCTTGCCGGCTCAGTCGCCCTGCCGCTGCTGCGGGATCTGCCCCTGCAACAGCGCCCTGACCTCCGACTCGCGGTATCGACGGTGACCACCCAGCGTGCGAATGGCGCTGAGCTTGCCCGCCTTGGCCCACCGGGTCACCGTCTTCGGGTCGACACGGAACATCGACGCCACCTCGGCCGGTGTGAGTAGCGGCTCTGGTTCGTGCGTTCGCGATGCCATCGGTCACTCCTCCACGTTTATAGACATCGGCCGGGGTCCCGCCGGCCGACGCGTCTCCCATGGTCCGGCTAGTCCCCGATGTCCGACATGGGCCGAACGGATGAAGGTCCCTAGACGGACGGATGAACCATGCCCGATTTTTACGACTTTTACACGGCAGAAACTACCTTATTCGGACTCATGATCACGGTTCGTGATGCGTCAATTACGAGGGCACCTCGCCTTGGGAGCGCTCCTCGGGTGATTTGCCCTAGTTGCACCGCTCCAGCAGCTGCACGGCGCGCCACCGGGCCACCAGCTTGTCGTACGCGGCGGACGCCTCCTCGGCCTCGCCGCGGGACAGCCCCGCGAGACCGCTGGCGACCAGCTCGGGCGAGTCGTCCGAGGTCAGCGTCTCGTCGGAGAGCAGGTCGACCAGGCCGCCGTAGTCCAGCTCCACCACCGAGCGCGGGTGGAACTCCTCCAGCCAGCGGGCCGCCTCCTCCACCGCCTCCGTGATCGGCGCCTCGCCCACCGACTTGCGCAGGACGGCGAGCGCCCGCGACGAGCGACGGCGGGCCTTGGAGATCTCGGTGCGGTAGCGCAACGCCCGGCGGCCCGGCTGGGTGACCAGGTCCCGCTCCGCCGGATCGAAGAGCACGAACCAGCGCAGCGGGACACCCCAGGTGGCGATCTGCTCGTGCACCCGGGGCACGCCGTGCTCCAGCACCCGGGCGCCGCTGCGCCAGTCGTCCACGACCGCCTTGGCCTGCCCGGCGAGCACCGGCGGCACGAAGGCGTCGGCGAGCACCGAGGGCACCCCGTCCCGGGCGCTGAGCGCCGCCTCGGCGACTCGGATCCGCAGGTTCCACGGGCAGACCAGCAGGCTGTCGTCCGTCTCCAGGACGTACGCCTCCTCGGGCAGGTCCGGCAGCCGGGTCCAGCCCGCGCCCAGCGCCTCGATCACCGCCGTCCGCTGCCGGCCGGGCCCCTCCATGGGAGCCACCGCCCGCCCCTCGGAGACGTAGCGACGCCAGTAGCCCTGACGGTCCCGGTCGAAGGCGGTCAGCGGTTCGTACACGCGCAGGTAAGAAGCGAAGAGCGACGGCACGGCGCGATCCTCCCACGAACCGCACCCGGAGGCGGTCAGCGGCCGGGACCACGCGCGCCGCAACGTGAGACGGCGGCGGCGCGTCGGGCGGCGCCACGGCGGCCGATACTAGGCTCGACGACACCGGCAGCATCCCCGCCGGGGTCCACCAGGTCCGCGTCCCACAAGGGCGCACACCACTCCAGGAGCCAGTCATGGGCGTATTCGCGAGCACCGACGACCCGGTATCGACCGGTCACGAACAGATCGTGTTCTGCCAGGACAAGCAGAGCGGCCTGAAGGCGATCATCGGGATCTACTCCACCGCGCTGGGGCCGGCGCTGGGCGGCACCCGCTTCTACCCGTACGCCAGCGAGGACGCCGCGCTCGCCGACGTGCTCGACCTGTCGCGCGGGATGGCGTACAAGAACGCTCTCGCCGGGCTGGACCTGGGCGGCGGCAAGGCGGTCATCTGGGGTGACCCGGAGCAGATCAAGAGCGAGGCGCTGCTGCGCGCGTACGGCCGCTTCGTGGAGTCGCTGGCCGGCCGCTACTACACGGCCTGCGACGTCGGCACCTACGTGGCGGACATGGACATCGTGGCACGGGAGACGCGCTACGTGACCGGCCGCAGCGTGGAGCACGGCGGTGCCGGGGACTCGTCGATCCTGACCGCCTGGGGTGTCTTCCAGGGCATGCGGGCCGCCGTCGAGCACGTCTGGGGCACCCCGAGCCTGCGCGGCCGCCGGGTCGGTGTGGCCGGGCTGGGCAAGGTCGGCAAGTACCTGACCGCGCACCTGCTGGAGGACGGCGCCGAGGTGGTGGCCACCGACGTCAACCCGAAGGCGCTCGAGTGGGTGCGCACCAACCACCCGCAGGTCACCCTGGTCGACGACGCCGCCGCGCTGGTCGCCGCGGACATCGACGTGTACGCCCCGTGCGCGCTGGGCGGCGCGCTGAACGACGAGACCGTGCCGGCGCTGCGGGCAAAGGTGGTCACCGGCGCGGCGAACAACCAGCTGGCCCACCCGGGCATCGAGAAGCTGCTGGCCGACCGGGGCATCCTGTACGCCCCCGACTACGTGGTCAACGCCGGCGGCGTGATCCAGGTGGCGGACGAGATCGAGGGCTTCAACTTCGACCGGGCGAAGCTGCGGGCCACCCGCATCTACGACACCACCCGCGAGATCCTGCACCTGGCCGACTCCGAGGGCGTACCGCCGGCGGTGGCCGCGGACCGGCTGGCGGAGCGGCGGATGGCCGAGGTCGGCCGCCTGCGCACGATCCACCTGCGCTGAGCGTTCCCGGAGGCGGGTCGACCAGATCCGCCTCCGGGCCCTCCCCGCGGGCCCCGCTCGGTAAGCTGAGCCCGGGTCAAGTTTGGCGCGTTTTGTCCCGCGTCACGGGCGCTCTCGGTTCCGCTCCTTACCAGGTACACTGGGTGACGGCCGGATCGCCGCGACGCGCAGAGCCGGCTGGCGGTAACCCGAGGTGCCGAACGATGGCATCCCCATGTACCGTAAGAGCCACGAGAGATGCCTGACGTCATCGGGGCCCGCCTTCGGGCTGCCCCGCATTCTGTGCGAGGGGGTCGAGCCATGGGGCGCGGCCGTGCTAAGGCCAAGCAGACAAAGGTGGCCCGGGAGTTGAAGTACCACTCCCCGAACACCGACCTCACCGCCTTGCAGCGTGAACTGGCGGGTGCTGGTAAGTCTGAGCACCACTTCGACGACGACTCTAAAGAGTTCGTCGACGACGATGATGAGGATCACGCGGACGACGACCCGGATCCCTGGATCCGTCCGACCCGCTGACCTCTCGACGTAGCTGAGCACGCGGTGACCCCCGCGTGCTCACGCATGTGCCCCGTCGGGAGCGACACCGTGCCGACGATCAGGGGCCTGTCCTGGCCAGAGACAACTCCGGCCGGCCGACAGGCCCCTGATCGCGGTCACCGTCAGCGCGGTCGGTTGTTCCAGTTGTAGAAGGTCGGGATGTTCTCGAAGTGGTTCCAGGCGCAGACGGCGCTGGCGCCGCCTCCGCCCGGCACCTCCGCCCGCAGTCGTCGCGCGTCCTCGGCCTCCTGAAGGAGCGCGATGAGCCCGGGGCCCACCTCCCGCACCCGTTGGGCGACTCCGTCCGGTACGACATCCTCTTCGCGCTCAGGGCGCCGGTGACTGGTGGTCTCGGGCATGCTCCAACACTCCCTCCAATAGGCGGATCTTGCTGTTGCGGCAGTGCTCGGTCTCCGTACCGTCAAAACGCCCCAGCTCGAAGTAGCGGTTGGCCGCGTGACCACCGCCGCAGAAGCCGAAGTACGGGCAGGACGCCCGGCAGGCCTCCACCCCGGCCAGGAATTCGGCCACCCAGGGCGTCGCCGCGGCGCCGGTGAGGATCTCGGCCAGCGGGGTGGTCAGCACATTGCCGCTGCTGAAGTCGCCGTAGCGGAGATCGGTGAAGCCGGCCAGCTCCGGGGAGAGCACCGTCACCGAGCCGTCGTGCCCGATCGTCGGGATCGGGTCCAGCTGACGGGGCAGCAGGCCGTCCGCCGCGTCGTCGAGCACCGCCGCCGCATAGCGCAGCGACCACTCGACCTCGCGCAGGTGGATCCGGGGTTCCCGGCGCCAGGCCGCGACCAGCTCGGCCCAGAACGCGTTCACCGCCGCCGGGTCGTGGCGGTTGTCGCGGGTGTTGACCCCCTCAAGCTCCTCGATGTTGATGCCCAGCACGTCGCAGCCCAGCCCGAGGAAGTAGTCGTACAGCTCGGTGGCGAGCCCCGGCTCCGGCCGGGACACCACGGCCAGCGCGGAGAACGGCAGCCCTTGTCGGCGCAGCGCCTCCACCCCGCGCAGGATCCGGTCGTACGCGGGCTGACCGCCCCGGTTGACCCGGTCACCGTTGCGCTCCCGGGGCCCGTCCACGCTGACGCTCACCCGCACGTCGTGCTCCGCGAAGAAGGCACACCAGTCGTCGTCGATCAGCGTGGCGTTGGTCTGCACGTGGTGCTCGACCTCGGGCGCGAACGGCGCGATCAGGTCGGCCAGGTACTCCCGGCCGGCCGCCAGCGGCTCGCCACCGTGCCAGACGACGGAGAAGCGGCCGGTGGCCGCCCAGGGGTTGACCGCCACCGCCACCGCCTCGGCCACCGGTACCGGCATGCGCCGATCGGCGGCCCGGAAGGGCAGGTAGCAGTACGCGCAGTCGAGGTTGCAGAGGGTGGTGGGCTGCATGACGACGTACGACGGGACCGCAGCCAGGCCACGCATCCCGCTGAACGACTGTCCCCGAGCAGCCATCGCCCTCCTCCGTCCAGCCTGAGAGGCGGTCGGGAAGCCGCGAGGCGTCCCGCGACCGTCTCCGAAGGGTGCCCTTCAGGCTAGGCGGCGTTGGCCACTCGGGTGAAGCCCTGATCAGGTGCCCGTACGATCACCAGAGTGTGATCATCCGCGGGTGTGCTGGCCAACCATCTGCACGTTGCCGGTGCCCTCGATGATTTCGCCGGCCTGCCACGCCTCGACCCCACGGCCGGTCAGCGTGGCCAGCGCCCGGTCGGCGTCCTCGGCCGAGACGATCGCGAACATGCCGACGCCCATGTTGAAGGTCGACTCCATCTCGGGGTCGTCGATCCGACCCTTCGACTGGATCAGGTCGAAGACCGGCTGCGGCTTCCAGGTGGACCGGTTGACCACCGCGTCGACGTGCTCCGGCAGCACCCGGACCAGGTTGCCGGGGATGCCACCGCCGGTGACGTGGGCGAACGCCCGCACATCGGTCTCGGCGATCAACTTCAGGCAGTCCTTGGCGTAGATCTTGGTGGGGGTGAGCAGCTCCTCACCAAGGGTCCGCTGACGGCCGAAGTCGTCGATCACGATGTCGAGCCGCATGCGGGCCGCGCCGAGCAGCACGTGCCGGACCAGCGAGTAGCCGTTGGAGTGCAGCCCGGAGGAGCGCATGGCGATCACCACGTCGCCCACCTCGACCCGCTCCGGGCTGAGGATGTCGCTCTCCTCGACCACGCCGACGCCGGTCGCGGAGATGTCGTACTCGTCGGGGCGGAGCACGCCTGGGTGCTCGGCGGTCTCCCCGCCCAGCAGCGCGCACCCGGCGTAGCGGCAGCCGTCCGCGATGCCCGCGCCGATCTCGGCGACCTTGTCCGGAACGACCTCGCCGGTGGCGATGTAGTCGAGCAGGAACAGCGGCTCGGCGCCGCAGGCCACCAGGTCGTCGACGACCATCGCGACCAGGTCGATGCCGACCGTGTCGTGGATGTCCATCTGCTGGGCGATCACCAGCTTGGTGCCCACACCGTCGGTGGAGGAAGCCAGGATCGGGTTCTTGTACTTCGTCGTGTCCAACCGGAACAGGCCCGCGAAGCCGCCGAGGTCACCCAGCACCTCGGGGCGGCGGGTCTGGCGCACCTTCGACTTGAGCAGCTCCACCGCGCGGTCGCCCGCGTCGATGGAGACCCCGGCGTCGGCGTACGAGAGCGAGCGTTTGCGCGCCTGACGGCTCACGCCGGCCGTCCAGGGCTGGCGGTCCCCGCCGGCGCCGGTCGGGCTGCTTCCTGCGCCGCTGCGCTCGGACACGTGCGTCACGGTTCTCCCCTTTGTGGTTCTCGGTGCCGCGCCGGCGGTGGCCGGGCCGCGCCGGTTGGTGCTACGGGCGGTTTGCGGTCACGCCACCAGGAGTGGCGACGAGCGAGCCGTTGGTGTGCGGGGCCTCCGGCGCCGAGTTGGCGACCCGTCGGCCCACCCCTTCGAGCACGTGCTTGCCGATCAGGTTGCCGGCCGGCAGCTCGATCGGGTACTCCCCATCGAAACACGCCCGACACAGCCGGGTCTTCGGCTGCTCGGTCGCGGCGATCAGGCCGGAGAGCGACACGTAACCCAGCGTGTCGGCGCCGATGGAACGCCGGATGCCGTCGTTGTCCAGCCCGTTGGCCAGCAGCTCCGCCCGCGTGGCGAAGTCGATGCCGTAGAAGCACGGCCAGCTGACCGGCGGGGACGAGATCCGGACGTGCACCTCCAGCGCGCCCGCCTCGCGGAGCATCCGCACGATGGCCCGCTGGGTGTTGCCGCGGACGATCGAGTCGTCCACCACCACGAGCCGCTTGCCGCGGACGTTCTCGCGCAGCGGGTTGAGCTTGAGCCGGATGCCGAGCTGGCGCAGGGTCTGCGACGGCTGGATGAAGGTGCGCCCCACGTACGGGTTCTTCATCAGGCCCGCGCCGTAGGTGATGCCGGACGCCTCCGCGTAGCCGATCGCGGCCGGGGTGCCCGACTCTGGCACCGGGATCACCAGGTCGGCCTCGACCGGGTGCTCCTTGGCCAACTGCCGGCCGATCTGCACCCGCGCCGAGTGCACGTTGCGCCCGGCGATCGTGGCGTCCGGGCGAGCGATGTAGACGTACTCGAAGAGGCAGCCCTTCGGCTCCGGCGCCGCGAACCGGGTGGACCGCAGCCCGTTCTCGTCGATGGCGATCAGCTCGCCGGGCTCGACCTCGCGCACCACGCTGGCGCCGACAATGTCGAGCGCGGCGGTCTCGCTGGCCACCACCCAGCCGCGCTCCAGGCGGCCGAGCACCAACGGGCGCACGCCGTGCGCGTCGCGAGCCGCGTAGAGCGTCGACTCGTCCATGAAGACGAAGCTGAACGCGCCCCGCAGCTGCGGCAGCACCTCCAGCGCCGCCGCCTCGACCGACAGGTCCGGGCGGCTGGCCAGCAGCATGGTCACCAGCGAGGTGTCGTTGGTCGAGCCGTCCGCGACGAGGCCGCGCTCGGCGACCTCCTTCTCCAGCTCGGCGGTGTTGACCAGGTTGCCGTTGTGGGCCAACGCGATCGTCGTGCCGGAGCTCGTCGACCGGATCGTCGGCTGGGCGTTCTCCCAGTTCGAGGCGCCGGTCGTGGAGTAGCGGGCGTGCCCGATGGCCAGGTGGCCGCGCAGGCTGGCCAGGGTGGGCTCGTCGAAGACCTGGGCCACGAGGCCGAGGTCCTTGTAGACCACCACGCCGGAGCCGTCGCTCACCGCGATGCCCGCCGCCTCCTGGCCGCGGTGCTGGAGTGCGTAGAGACCGAAGTAGGTCAGATTGGCAACCTCTTCGCCGGGGGCCCAGACGCCGAAGACGCCGCAGGCGTCCTGGGGGCCGGGTCGTTGGGGATCAAGGTCGTGGCTCAGCCGGCCGTCGCCTCGGGGCACCTACCGCTCCCTCATGCTGGTCTGGACCGGCCTGGCGGGGATCACGGGCGGATCCACACTCCTCTGCCGGGACCACTGTCGTCGCCTGACAGTGTACGCGAATCGTCGTCAATACAGAAAGTCACGGTTCGCCTTCCGACCGTTACGGTCAGGCGGACATCCGGGCAGCTAGAGGGGCAGATATGCCGAGAGGTCCGCGCGGACCCCGCTCACCTGGACGCGACCGTCGGTGACCGCGTCGGCCCAGCCGATTCGCCCGGTGGCCAGCGCGAGCCACGTGTCCGGCGACATCTCCACCACGTTTGGCGGGGTTCCCCTGGTGTGTCGGGGACCGGGAACGCACTGGATCGCACCGTATGGTGGGACGCGCACCTCCACCGATCGGCCGGGGGCGCGCTCCGCGAGGACGGCCAACAACGACCGGACCGCCTCCCGGAGTACCGGCCTTTCGGGCGTACGCCCCTCGTCGAGCGCCGACAAAGCCGCCGCAACGGCGGCGGACTTACTGTACGGAGAGGACACGACGGGACGATACGGCCCGCAGGCAGAGCACCCGACGCTGGCCCTGGGTCGCGCCGATCCAGTCAGACAAGGCATAGTTGCCGACGGCGTATTCGAACCGTGATGATCCCGGGCCCGGCGCCCCGCCGGTCAAAGGGAAGTCAGTCCGGAAGGCGGTGGACGTGTCAACACACCGACGTGCCTGGCAGCAGCGGGCCGGTGTGGTCGTAGCGCTGGTTGCCGGCGCTCTGCTCGCCGTCCCCGCCACACCAGCCCTGGCCGCGAGCGTCGACGTGTCGCCCGGCTCGGTCAGCGTGAACGCCGGCAGCGACGCCACGATCACTGTGCGGGTCACTCCTGAGGACAACGACGACGAGGCGAAGATCAGCCTTTCCGGGCTGCCGTCGGGCGTCAGCTGCGCCAGCGGGTGCGGCGACGTCAATTTCCCCGGCCTGTCGAAAGAGGCCAGGTCGGTGCTTGTCCGCATCGCGGCCAACGACAACGCGGGCGACGCGACCGCCACCGTGACCGTCGCGGTCGAGGCCGAGTCCGGCCCGGCCACCAAGACCTTCTCGCTGACCGTCAAGGGCAAGGCCGCGCCACCGCCGCCGCAGACGCAGACCGTGCGGTCGATCTCCGGCAAGGTGGTCGCGAAGGCCAACGGCAAGTCGGTGCCCAACGCCGTGGTCGCACTGCAGGACAGCACGGGCCGGCGCTACGACACCACCAGCGACGGCAGCGGCAACTTCCGCTTCACCGGCACCACCGAGAAGCCGATCGCGCCGGGCCGGATCGACCTGGGCGCCAGCTTCGACAACGTGCTCGCCACCAAGAGCCTCAACGCCAGCGCCGGTCAGGCCATCACCGGGCAGCGGATCAGCCTGGAGATCAAGGTCGAGGTGACGCCCAGCCCCACCCCGTCCGCAAGCGCCGAGGCCGTCCCCACCGAGGAGGCGACCGAGGAGGGCACCGAAGAGGAGCCGACCGAGGAGGCCAGCGCGGGCGCCCCGGCGAACGCCTCCAACGAGGACGAGGGTGGCGGCTTCAGCTCGTACCTGATCATCCTGCTCGGCGGCCTGCTGGTTGCCGCGGGTGTCGGCACGATCGTGCTGCTGTGGATGAGGCGCAAGGAGAACGGCGACGAGGATGACGACCCGGCGGGTGCGGCCGGCGCGGTGCCGGCGGCACGTGGCGGGTTCCGCGGGGCCGACGACCAGACCCGGGTGGTCAACCGACCCCTCGGCGCACCCGATCCGACGATGGTCGGTGGCGCTGCGCTGAGCGAGGCGCCGACGATGATGCACCGCCCGGTGGTCGACGACGTCCCACCGGACCCGTACGCTGCGCCGGCGCAGCCGTACGGCGCTGCCGGCCAGCAGAGCTGGGGCGGCACCGGCTACGGCGACGAGCCGGCGCCCGGTGGCTACGGCGCCGGCGGGTACGGCAACGCCCCCGCGTCGGGTGGCGGCTACGGCACGGCGGCGACCCCCGAGGGTGGCTACGGTGCCGGCGCGGCCGGTGACGGCTACGGCGCCGCGCCCGGTTCCGGTGCGGGCTACGGTGGCGCACCGTCCTCCGGCGGTGGCTACGGCAGCCGCGACTACACGGCCCCGGCGGGTGCCGCCGGCTACCCGCCGGCTCCCGCTGGCGGCGCTGGCTACGGCGAGCGCTTCGACGAGCCGACCGGCCGGTACACCGGCGACAGCACGCAGTACCCGGCTCCGGCCGACCCGTACGCCACCGGCGTCTACCAGCCGGAGCAGGGCCAGGGCTACGGCCAGCCCGACGCCGCCCCGTACGGCGGCCGGGCTGCGGAGCCGACCGGCGGCTACGGCCAGCAGGCGGGTGGCTACGAGCAGGGCGGCTACGGCCAGCAGGCCGGCGGTTACGAGCAGGGTGGCTACGGGCAGGAGCCTCCGCCGCAACGCGGCGGCTACGACGAGCGCGGCTACGAGCAGGGCGGCTACGGCCAGCAGGCCGGCGGTTACGAGCAGGGCGGCTACGGCCAGGAGCCTCCGCCGCAACGCGGCGGCTACGACGACCGCGGCTACGAGCAGGGCGGCTACGGCCAGCAGACCGGCCGGGCCCGGCCGGACGGCCCGCCGCCGACCGAGCGGGGCGGCCGGCGCCTCGACTGGCTGGACGATTGACCAGAACGCCACAGCACGGAAACGGCCGCCCAGAGAGATCCGGGCGGCCGTTTTCTGTGCCGAGATCCACTCGTGGTCCAGGAAATCGGTCATGGACATTCCGATCTCGACGACGTCGAGTCGATCAGACCCTGGGGCCGGCGGCGGCGGGCAGGAGGCGTCCAGCCGTGGTCAGGCGGCGGAGAACACGCCGTTGCGGAGCACCGGAACGACGTCCGACACGCCGACCTGGACGGCGACCTCGACGTCCTCGGCGAAGCCACTCTCGGCCAACTCCCGGCCGGAGACGCTGCCGCGCACCGCGGCGGGAACGTCGGGCGTGCTGGCCAGCGCGGCGAGCGCCATGGCCGCTTCCACGGAGAGCCCGCCCGGCACGCCGGAGAGGGCGTCGAGCACGCTCGCGGCGCCGAGTTGGTCCTCCACCGACGGGCGCAGCGACCCGTCCGGCCACCGCTCCCCCGAGGCGATCACGCCGACCGGGGCATCCGTCGTGCCGTACCCCTGGCGGCGCAGCCAACGCCCGACGGCGCGGGCGTTGCGCAGGCACGCCGCGACCACCGGTAGCCCGGTGGCGCTGGCGGCGGCGCTGATCGCCGAGCCGTTGGGCGAGGGCAGCACCAGGTCGGCGACCACCGGCGCGGTGCTCAGCGCGGCGGGCGACAGCGACCACGGATGCTCCGCCGTCGTCCGCCGGCGGCCCACCGCGGCCACCGCGCCGACCCGCAACGCGTACTCGGCGGCCTGCTCACCCCAGGGGAACGGGTGCACCCGCATGCCGCGGCCGACCGCCACCTCCACGGAGGTGGTGAACGAGAGCACGTCCACCACCACCAGCACCGAGCACACCCGACCGAGTTCGGACGCCCCGGTCAGCCCCCAGTCGAACCGCGCACCGGTGCCGGGCTGACCGTAGACGGCCGCGGTCAACGCCTCAGCGCTCGTCAGGCGACGGCTCTGCGACACCGGAGCCAGACTCTGACGACCCGCCGGGCCCTGCCGGCCCGGCGGTGGTCGGCTGCTCCGACTCGCCGTGCTCGACCGGCGCCTCGGCGGCCCCCGCCTGCGAGACCGGACCGGCCGGCGCGATCGGCTCGACGGCCCCGGTCTGCGGGACCGGACCGGCCGATGCGATCGGCTCGACGGCCACCGCCGCCGGGTCCACCGGCTCGGCCTGCGCGACCGGCAGCGGCACGGCCTCGACCGCACCCGCGACGCCAGCCGCCGGGGCGGGCACCTCGACGGCGGCCGCGCCGCCGAAGAGACGCGGCAGCGTCGCGGTGTGCGCGGCCCGCAGCTCGTCCAGGCCGATGCGGAACTGGCCGTGCACCTCGAGCGCGCCGCCAGCCGGGTCGGTGACGCCGATCAGCTCGAACGGCACCCCGCGCTCGGCGCAGAGGGCCGCGAACGCCTTGTCGTGGCCACGCGGCACCGACACCAGCGCCCGCGTTGCGGACTCGCTGAACAGGTAGACGAACGGCATCGAGCCGTCGGCGAAGTGCTCCGGCACCGCGATCCGGGCGCCGACCCCGCGACGGAGGCAGGACTCGACCAGGCTCTGGGCGAGGCCACCGTCGGAGAGGTCGTGCGCCGAGGCGAGGTGACCGACCCGGGCGGCCTCGGCCAGCAGGTCGGCCAGCGCCTTCTCCCGGGCGAGGTCGACCTGCGGCGGGATGCCGCCGAGGTGCTCGTGCGTCACCCAGGCCCACTCCGAGCCGGACAGTTCGACGTTCGTCTCGCCGAGCAGGTAGAGCTGGTCGTGGTCGCCACCGGGCCGCGGGACGAAGCCCATCGGCACCCGGTCGGCGACGTTGTCCAGCACGCCCAGCACGCCGACCACCGGGGTCGGGTGGATGGCCGCCGCGCCGGTCTGGTTGTAGAAGCTGACGTTGCCGCCGGTCACCGGGATGCCCAGCTCGAGGCAGCCGTCCGCCAGGCCGCGCACGGCCTCCGCGAACTGCCACATCACGCCCGGGTCCTCCGGGGAGCCGAAGTTGAGGCAGTTGGTCACGGCGATCGGCTTCGCGCCGGTCACCGCCACGTTCCGGTACGCCTCGGCCAGCGCCAGCTTGGTGCCGTTGTACGGGTCGAGCCGGGTGTACCGGCCATTGCCGTCCACGGACAGCGCCACGCCGAGCCCGGTCCGCTCGTCGATCCGGATCACGCCGCCGTCCTCCGGCTGGGCGAGCACGGTGTTGCCCAGCACGTAACGGTCGTACTGCTCGGTGACCCAGGTCTTGTCGGCCAGGTTGGGCGACGCGATCATGCGGAGCACGGTCTCCCGCAGCGCCTCCGGGTCGGCCGGGCGGGGCAGCGTCTCGGCGCGGTCGGCCTGGAGCAGGATCAGGTCGGCCGGCTCACGCATCGGCCGCGCGTAGACCGGGCCGTCGTCGACGAGCGAACCCGGCGGCACGTCGACCACCAGGTGGTCCTGCCAGGTGATCAGCAGTCGGCCGGGGCTGCCGTCCGGCTCCGGTGCGGTGACCTCGCCGATCGCGGTGGCCAGCACGCCCCACTTCTCGGCGGTCTTGAGCACCGCGTCGAGCTTGTCCGGCTCGACGACCAGCAGCATGCGCTCCTGGGACTCGCTGGCCAGGATCTCGTGCGGGTCCATCGACGGCTCGCGCAGCGGCACCCGCTCCAGCCAGACCCGCATGCCGGTGCCGGCTGCGGCGGCGGTCTCGGTGAGCGCGCAGGTCAGCCCGGCGCCGCCGAGGTCCTGGATGCCGACCACCAGCTGGCCGTCGTACAGCTCCAGGCAGGCCTCGATGAGCAACTTCTCGGTGAACGGGTCGCCGACCTGCACGGCCGGGCGACGCTGCTCGCTGCCCTCGTCGAAGGTGGCGCTGGCGAGCACCGAGACACCACCGATGCCGTCCCGGCCGGTCTTGGCGCCCATCAGGACGACCACGTTGCCGGGGCCGGCGGCGGCCTTGTTCTGCAGACGGTCGACCGGCAGCACGCCCAGGCAGAGCGCGTTGAGCAGCGGGTTGCCCTGGTAGGAGGGGTCGAAGACCAGCTCCCCACCGATGTTGGGCAGGCCGAGGCAGTTGCCGTAGCCGCCCACGCCGGCGACCACGCCGGTGAGCACGCGGGCGGTGTCCGGGTGGTCCGCGGCACCGAAGCGCAGCGGGTCCATCACCGCGATCGGGCGGGCACCCATGGCGAGGATGTCCCGGACGATGCCGCCGACGCCGGTCGCCGCGCCCTGGTACGGCTCGACGAAGCTCGGGTGGTTGTGCGACTCGACCTTGAAGGTCACCGCGAGCTCGTCGGAGACCCGCACCACACCGGCGTTCTCGCCGATGCCGGCGAGCAGCCGGTCGCTGTGCGGGGCCTTCTCACCGAACTGGCGCAGGTGCACCTTGCTCGACTTGTAGGAGCAGTGCTCGCTCCACATGATCGAGTACATCGCGAGCTCGGACTGGGTGGGCCGGCGGCCGAGGATCTGCCGGATCCGGTCGTACTCGTCGTCGCGGAGCCCCAGCTCGGTGTACGGCTGGAGCTCTCCCGGGGTGCCACCGGCGCGCGGCACGGTGTCCACGCCCTCGGTCCAGTCGACCGTGGCCGGCTGGACGGGAGCGGTCGCCGGGGTGGCCGGCTCCGCCGGGCGCGGCTCGGTCGGCTGCGCCGGGGCGGAGTACGCCTCCGGTGTGTCCCGTACCGGGTCCGGATGGGTGGTCATGACCTCTCCTCGCTGCGCTCGTGCCCGCCCGAACGGCGGTTGAGCTGACCGATGATCGTGCCGCCGGTCATGCCGGCGCCCCCACCAGGTGCTTGAGGACCGACGTGAAGAAGCCGAGGCCGTCCAGCGAGGGACCGGTGAGCGCCTCCACCGCGTGCTCGGGGTGCGGCATGATGCCCACCACGTTGCCGGCGGGGTTGGTGATCGCGGCGATGTCGCGCTGCGACCCGTTCGGGTTGCCGCCGACGTAGCGGGCGACCACTCGACCCTCGGCTTCGAGCTGGTCCAGCGTCGCGGTGTCGGCGACGTAGCAGCCCTCGCCGTTCTTCACCGGGATGAGCACCTCCTGGCCGGGCTGGAACGCGTTGGTCCACGCGGTGCCGGCCGACTCGATGCGCAGGATCTGGTCCCGGTTGCGGAAGTGCAGGTGCTGATTGCGGGTGAGCGCGCCAGGCAGCAGGTGCGCCTCGCAGAGGATCTGGAAGCCGTTGCAGATGCCGAGCACCGGCAGACCGCCCTGGGCGGCGTCCACGATCGTCTCCATCACCGGTGCGAACCGGGCGATGGCGCCGCAGCGCAGGTAGTCACCGTAGGAGAAGCCGCCGGGCAGGACGACCGCGTCCACCCCGTGCAGCGCCGGGTCACCGTGCCAGAGCCGGACCGGCTCCGCGCCGGCGATCCGGACGGCTCGGGCCGCGTCCCCGTCGTCGAGCGAGCCGGGGAAGGTGACCACACCGACCCGGGCGGTCACGAGCGGGCGTCCGCGGTCTCGTCGGCCTCGACCAGGCGGACGGTGAAGTCCTCGATGACCGGGTTGGCGAGCAGCTTGTCGGCGATCTCCCGGGCCCGGGCAAGGTCCGGTTCACCGGTGAACTCGATCTCGATCCGCCTGCCGATCCGAACCGAGGCGACGTCGCTGACGCCGAGCCGGGGCAGCGCGTTTGCGACGGCCTGGCCCTGCGGATCGAGGATCTCGGGCTTGAGCATGACGTCGACGACGACGCGAGGCACTGGGCACTCCTGACTGTGTACGCAGTTGGGTGCCGACCCACAACGGGCGAGCGGAGCCAGCCTACCTGGCAGATTCCGTCGCGGGCGCACCGGCCGGTTGCAGTTCAGGCAGTGATCAACACAACCGGCGGCCGGGACGGGTCGCCAGGCGGGACACGCGCTCCCACCAGGGCATATACAGCGCAGACGGTAGCCGAACCGTTACATTGGTAAACCTCGATCAAATTCTTGAAAACGGCCGCCGCGGGTCCTACTGTACATCGACACCGTTCAATGTCAGTGCCAGCGGGGACCCCCGCTGGCGCCCTCCCGCACCCGGCGATCCCGGGTCCGCCCCGTCCAAGGAGTCCCCCGATGCGCATCCGTCCCCTGCTCGCCCTGCTCGGCGTGGCGCTCGCCGGCGCCCTCGGCGCCGCCTCCGGCGCCTCCGCCGCCCCGGCCGGCCCGCAACCCATCATCGGTGGCGGCACCGTCTCGTCCGCCCCCTGGGCCGCCGCGGTGATGAGCAACGGCTCGTTCACCTGCTCGGGCAGCGTGATCGCCCCGCAGTGGGTGCTCACCGCCCGGCACTGCATCAGCGGCACCATGTCCGTTCGGGTCGGCAGCGTCTACCGCGCCTCGGGCGGGGTCACGCGTACCGTCAGCGCCACCTACACCCGTAACGACCTTGCCCTCATGCGGCTCTCCAGCACCGTCAGCACCTCGGCCGTGAGCCTGGCCAGCAGCAACCCGCCGATCAACTCGACCAACTCGATCTACGGCTGGGGCATGACCTGCTACAGCGGCTGCTCCGCGTCCAGCCAGCTCAAGACCGCCACCGTCCGGGTCACCAGCAACAGCGCCACCGACGCGTACGGCGGCCAGGCGATCCGCAGCACCAGGATCAACGGCAACGCGTGGCGGGGCGACTCGGGCGGCCCGCAGTTCTACAACGGCCAGCAGGTCGGGGTGGCCTCCACGGCCGACGGCTCCAGCATCCAGAACTACGGCAGTGTCGCGTACAACCGGGCCTGGATCACCTCGGTGGCCGGTGTCTGACGGTTAGCGCCCTGCGCGGCGCGGATGGCCGGCGGAGTGCCGGCCGTCCGCGCCGCGTCGTTTTGCAGCATCCGATCAGGTGAACAATGCACACGATCGGGTCGCGCCGCTCCTGACAGCATCGGAGTCGTGCTGGTCGTGACGACGGAGCAACTGCCCGGCTACGAGATCCGCCAGATTCTCGGTGAGGTGGTGTCATCGATGGCCAGGACGCGCAACCCGTACCGCGAGGGGGTCAAGAACCTGCGCGGTGGCGCGTACGACCCGATGGCCCCGGACAACCTGACCCGCTGGCGCACCGACTCGGTGGCCCGACTGGGCGAGGAGGCCCTGCGGCTCGGCGCGAACGCGGTGATCGGCATGCGGTTCGACAGCCGGGACTGCGGCGAGATGTGGATGGAGATCTGCGCGTACGGCACGGCGGTGATCGTCGTACCCAAGGTGCCCGACGTCATGCCGAGCGACCAGCCGGCGGTCGCCGCGGAGACCGCGCACGACGCGGGCTTCACGGGGTCGCCCGGCGGCATCGCCGAACCGGCGAGCGCCCCCAACCTCCGCACCGCCGCCGAAACCCCGACCGGCGAATAAC
>NZ_QGKR01000014.1 GCF_003172955.1 Micromonospora acroterricola
GGTCAGGTTAGGTGGGATTCCAGGGCGTCCAGGGCGGTGGGGATGGAGTCGGCCACGGTGAGGAGGCCGAGGCCGGCGGGTTTGAGGAAGTGCTGGTCGGCGAGCGCGCCGAGCCAGTCCAGCAGAGGCCGGTAGAAACCGTCGGTGTCGATCAGCACCATCGGCTTGGTGTGCAGGGCGAGGGTGGCGGTCGTCCAGACCTCGAACAGCTCGTCGAGGGTGCCCAGCCCGCCGGGCAGGGTGAGGAACGCGTCCGACTTTTCGATCATCAGGGTCTTGCGGCTGGCCATCGAGTCGGTCACCAGCAGCTCGTCCGAGGCCAGGTCGGCGACCTCCAGGTCGACCAGCGCCTGCGGGATGACGCCCAGGGTGCGCCCGCCGGCGGCCCGGGCGCCGTCCGCCAGAGCGCCCATCATGCCGACACAACCGCCACCGCTGACCAGCGTGTGCCCGCGCCGCGCCAGCTCCGCGCCCGTCTCGGCGGCGAGGTCCAGCCAGCGCTGGTCGAGGGTACGGGAGGAGGCGCAGAAGACGCAGATGGCCGCCATCAACGCTCCCGCGGCTGGTCGGCCGCCTGCTCGGCGGCGGCCCGCTGGTCGGCGCCGGTACGCGCGACGGCCTCGTCGCGGACGGCCTCCTGCTCGGCGGAGAGCGCCGCCTCGGACTCGACGATGTGCCGGACCGCCGCGTTGACGTCGTCGGTGAGGCAGATCAGGTCCAGGTCGACCGGCCCGATCTTGCCGTCGGCGGCCATCGTGTCGCGCAGCCAGTCGAGCAGCCCCTGCCAGTAGGCGACCCCCATGAGCACCACCGGGAACCGGGTCACCTTGCCGGTCTGCACCAGGGTGAGGGCCTCGAACAGCTCGTCCATGGTGCCGAAGCCGCCGGGCAGCACGACGAACGCCTGCGCGTACTTGACGAACATGGTCTTGCGGGCGAAGAAGTAGCGGAAGTCGATGGCCAGGTCGACCCAGTCGTTGATGCCCTGCTCGAACGGGAGCTCGATGCCGAGCCCGACGGAGAGCCCACCGGCCTCGGTGGCACCCCGGTTGGCGGCCTCCATCACCCCCGGCCCGCCTCCGGTGATCACCGCGTAGCCGGCCCGGGCCAGTGCGCCGCCCATCTCCTCGGCCAGGCGACACTCCGCGGTGTCCGGTCCGCTGCGCGCGGAGCCGAAGACGCTGACCGCCGGCGGCAGGTCGGCGAGCGTGTCGAAGCCCTCCACGAACTCGGAGAGGATGCGCAGCGCCCGCCAGGCGTCCCTGGTCTTCCAGTCGCCCCGTCCGCGCGAGTCCAACAGTCGCTGATCGGCGGTGCTACTCGGGATCGCCCCCCGGCGCAGCGTGACCGCGCCCCGATGCCGCTCCTGTCCCGGGTCGCGGCCGGCCTCCCGCCCGTTGCTCTGGCTCATGCAGCAACCGTAGTGGTCCGCCGACAGTTGCCGCTGCGGACCGGGGACGCGGAGAAATAGTTCGAGATCTTGGGCAACTATTCGGCTCGCTCGTACGTCTTACTATTCACATACCGGGTATGCCCGGGCGCGCGCCTTCGGGGGAGGAGTCAGCGTGATCAGTAACAACGAGATGCTCCGGATCCGTCGCCAGATGCAGCGACGGATCCGAGACGTGGTGGCCGAGCGCCGCCGTACCCGTCAACTGGATCAACCCCATCCCCTCTCCCCC
>NZ_QGKR01000013.1 GCF_003172955.1 Micromonospora acroterricola
GGCCTGCGACGCGACCGCCGGCCTGATCGGCGCCGCCGCGCACCACCTGCTGCCGCTGCCCGCTGCCCGCGAGACCGACAACCCGCCGGCCCGGAGCGGGCCGGCGGACCTGCCGCACGGAGGGGGACCAGCCAACCCGCCGGCAGGGGAGAGGCCGACCGCCCCGCCGGTTGGTGGGCGACCGACCGCCCCGCCGGCCGGGCAGATACTGACCGCCCCGCCGCCCGGGAAGGGACCGACTGCCCCGCTGGCCCGGCAACGGACGGTGGATCTGCTGGTCGAGGTGCTGCGACTCGACCCGCCGGTACGGGCCACGCGGCGGGTCACCATCGGCGCGGTACGGCTCGGCGGGCGGGACCTGCCGCCCGGCAGCCCGGTGCTGCTGCGGTTCGACGCGGCGAACCGTGACCCGCTGGTGTTCGCCGAGCCGGCCGCGTTCCGGCCTGACCGGCCCGGCGCCGGGCTGCTCACCTTCGGGGCGGGGGAGCGTGGGTGTCCCGGCGACCGGCACGCCCTGGCCCTCGCCGCCGGGGTGCTCGACGTGCTGCGGGAACGCTGCCTGCGTACCCCTGCGGTGCTGCGGCACGAGCCACACCCGACCCTGCGTGTCCCGACGAGCCTGGAGGTGAGCGTCCGATGACCGACCGTCGTGCCGCGTTCCGCGCCCTGCACCACACCGGCCGTCCGCTGCTGCTGCCGAACGCCTGGGACCACGCCTCGGCGGCGGCGCTCGCCGCGGGCGGCCATCCGGCGATCGGCACCACCAGTCTCGGCGTCGCCGCCGCCGCCGGCCGTCCCGACGGCGTGGCGGCCACCGCCGAGCAGACCCTGGCCCTGACGCGCCGGCTCGGCCGGCTGCCGCTGCTGCTCACCGTCGACGTGGAGGCCGGGTTCAGCGACGATCCGGGCGCGGTCGCCGGGTACGTGGCGGAGCTGGCCGGGCTCGGCGCCGTCGGGATCAACCTGGAGGACGGACGCGCCGACGGCACCCTGGCCGACCTTGCCCGCACCGCCGAGACGATCGCGGCGGTGAAGGCGGCGGTGCCGGACCTGTTCGTCAACGCCCGCACCGACACCTGGTGGCTGGGCGTGGCCGACCCGCTGCCGCAGACCCTCACTCGCGCCCGGGCCTACGTGGCCGCTGGCGCCGACGGGATCTTCGTGCCGGGCATCGTCGACCTGGCGACCCTGCGGGTGCTCGCCGAACGGGTCGACGCGCCGCTGAACGCGCTGTACCAGCCGGGCGGGCCGACGCTGGACGAGTTGGGCCGGGCCGGGGTCGCCCGGGTCAGCACCGGCTCCCTGCTGTTCCGCGCCGCGCTGGCCGCCGCGGTCGCCACCGCCGACGCGGTCCGCGCCGGCCGGTTCGTGGCGCCCTCGGGGCTGCCGTCGTACGCCGAGGTGCAGGGCCTGGTGCCCACGGCCGGCGCGTGACGGTCCCGCCGCCGGTCAGCCGTGGGTTCGTCACCGGCCGACGCGGCTGACGTGCCTCGGCCACGCCGCTCCCTTCGGGGTAGATAGGAGGATTGTTCGGTCCGTTCCGGTCCAGCTGATTACGGTGTGTTCAGGGCGATGTACCCGAAGTCGTGGCCGGAGAAGGGACCCCCGTCATGCGAGTGCCCAGCCGTAGCCCGGGACAGCAACCCGGCACGCCCACGTCGCCCACCGC
>NZ_QGKR01000349.1 GCF_003172955.1 Micromonospora acroterricola
GACCCGGCCGCGTCCGCAGCGGATCCTCGCGGGTCGAGTGCCGCACCGACCGGCACGGCCAGCGCCAAACCGACGCCGACCGGCGGCGGCGGCCCGTCCAGCCGGCCCAACCCGTACACGGCGGCGCAGGCGTGCGGCAGCGGGTACCAGGTGATCGACTCGGCGACGCTGACCGGCGGGGACGGTGGCCGGCGGGGACGGGTCTACCTGCTCTACCACGCGGGCAACGGCAACAACTGCGTGGTGACGCTCAAGGACACCGCCGTCGGCGCGAAGTCGACGGTCTCGGCGTACCTGGAGGTGCAGGGGAAGACCCGCAGCACCGACAGCGGGTCGTTCGACTACTACGCCGGGCCGGTGCGGGCCAGCGCCGCCGGGGCGTGCGTGAAGTGGGGCGGCGCCACCGGCGGAGTCAGCTACGGCAGCGGGTTCGAGCACTGCGACTGACCAACCGCGACAGCCGGGCCGGCAGGCAGCGGCACCTCGGGCGGCCTTAAGGTACGGGCATGTCCGTTGACGGGTGGAACACGGTCCTGGTGCTCGGCGGTATCCGGTCCGGCAAGTCCGAGTTCGCCGAGTCCCTGGTAGCCGACGCGCCAGTGGTCCGCTACCTCGCCACCGCTCCGGAAGGCGACCCGGAGGACACCGAGTGGGCGACCCGGCTGGCGGCGCACCGCGCCCGGCGACCGGGCAGCTGGACCACCGAGGAGACCGCCGCCGACCCGCGGCGGCTCGCCGACGTGCTCGCGTCCGCCGAACCGAACGAGACGCTGCTCGTGGACGACCTGGGCGGCTGGGTGACCGTGCTGCTCGACCCGGACCACCAGCCCGCGGACGACGTCGCGACGATCGCTGAGCTGGCCGAGGCGGTCCGCACCTGCTCGGCACGGGTGGTGCTGGTCAGCCCGGAGGTGGGGTTGTCGCTGGTGCCGACGACGCCGCTGGGCCGGGCGTTCACCGACGCGCTCGGCGCCGCCAACCGCGCGGTGGCCGACGCCTGCGACGCCGTGGCGCTGGTGGTCGCCGGTCAGCCGGCCTGGCTGAAGCCGGCCGCGCCGCTCGCCGTCGCCACCGCGCCGGCGGCGTCCGTGACCGCGCCAGCGGCGTCCGTGACCGCGACCGCGGCGGTCGGCTCGGGGCCGGTCGATGTCGAGCCCACCCCCGAGGTTCAGCTGCCGGACGTGCTGACCCACACGCCGCCGGTCGCCCCGAACGCGGAGCCCGGCAACCCGTGGGCCGCACCGACCATGGCGCTGCCGATGGTGGCCACCGGGCTGGTCATCCAGCCGGGCATGGAGCTGCCGATGCCCGACGAGTACGCCGGCCCGCAGGCCGTGGACCGGCTGGCCACGCTGGACGTGCCCGGGGCCGGGCTGGGTGTGCTGGACCGGGTGGTCGCCTTCGCCGCCGCCACCCAGGGCACCGCCGTCCCGGCCGCCTGGGGTTCCGTTCGGGTGCTGCTGCTGCACGGTGACCACGCCGGCGGCGCGTCGGCGGGCACCGTGGCCGGCGAGTCGGCGCGCCGGGCCGGGCAGGCCCTGTCTCTTAT
>NZ_QGKR01000012.1 GCF_003172955.1 Micromonospora acroterricola
GTGTATAAGAGACAGCCGTGGTGCTGCTGGCCGTGCCCGCGGTGCCGGGCCGCCCGTGGCAGGGGCCGCTGGCCGTCGCCGCCGCGCTGGCCGTCGCCGTGCCACTGCTCGCCCACGTGGTACGCCGGCTCGGCGGGATCACCGGCGACGTGCTCGGCGCGACCGTCGAGGTGGTCACCACGCTGGTCTACCTGGGTCTGGTGCTGTCCGGCTGAACCCGGCGATGCGGGCCGGGTAGCGTTCGGCTCGACAGCACCGGCGCGGCCACCGGGGGACGAGAATGCTCATCACGGACGACTTCCTGCCCGTACCGGTCCCGGAGTCGCTCAGCGCGACCTACCTGGTGCCGATGGCGGGGCTGCCGAAGGTCAGCCCGAAGACCGCGGTGGCGGCGCTGACCGGCCGGCTGGCCGAGCCGGTGCACGGGCTGGCCCGGCAGATGCTGGACAGCCCGCTGATGAGCGTGGACACCCGGCCGATAGCCGAGTTCCCCGAGCTGCCGCCGGATCTGCTCACCGCGTTCGGCGCCACCGAGGCGCAGCTGGCGCGGCTCGCCGCGGCGACCCACCTGGTGGTGGTGCAGGCCGAGTACCGGCCGGGCTGGCCGCCGGCACACGAGTGGGCCGCCCGGGCGGTCGCGGCGGCGGTGGCGGAGTCCGTCGACGGCGACGTGGTGGACGTGTTCGGCCTGCAGTTCCTCGACCCGGCGACCGCGCTGCGCTCGCTGCCGGACGAGCAGGGCCGGATCCGGCTGGTGGACTGGGTGCTGGTGCCGTACTCCTCGGACACCGAAGGGCTGTGGTTCACCACCAAGGGGCTGCGCCGCTTCGGGCTGCTCGAGTTGCAGACCCAGGGGGTGCCCGACCACCTCACGCGGGCCTGGGGCGCGGTGATGACCGGGGCGGCGCGCCGGCTGCTGCGGGACTGGACCGACGGGCTCGCCGGCGAGGAGGTGCCCGCGTTCGTGCAGCTGCCGGTGCTGGCGACGGTGACCGGGCACGACATCGCGGTGGCGTACGGCAACCCGGAGCAGCACGGCGCGACCGCCCCGGTGCTGCTGCGCCTGGAGCTCGACCCGTCGACCGACCCGGAGGCCGACTCGTTCCTCAGCCTGCGCCCACCGGCCGGGCATCCGGGTCCGGACGGGCGCTACTACGCCGCCGCCTGCGCCACGCTGTTCTCCGGGATCCAGCCGGACGTGCGCTACGCCCGCTCCGGCGACGCCATGAGCCGGGCGGTCGCCACCGCCCGGGCCGCGCTGGGCGACGCCCGGGCCCGGTTCGTCGCCGGCCAACTGCCGGCGGAGTCGCAGCTGGTGGTCAAGTACGGCCTGCCCGGCGACGACGGCCCGGAGTACGTCTGGGCGGGCGTCACCTCGTGGGAGACGCCGGAGCGGATCGTCGGGGTGAGCGCCAGCGACGCCGCCACCGACCCGAGTGTGCGCATCGGCGCCCCGGTCGTGGTGGAGGCGACCGACGTGGTCGACTGGGCGGTGCTGGACGCCACCGGCGTCATCGAGGGCGGCTGGACCCAGGCCGTCCTCGAC
>NZ_QGKR01000135.1 GCF_003172955.1 Micromonospora acroterricola
CGGCAGCAGGCCTCCCCGTCGCCGTCCGTCCCGCCGCCGGGCGCTGCCCGGGCCAGCCTGCGCCCGGCGGCGGGACGGACGGCGACGGGGAGGCCTGCTGCCGGGGCGCGACCGCCGGGAGCGGGATGGTCGACATCACCCGGTGCACGATGTGGTCGGCCGGCACGTCGTCGGCGAGCGCGTCGTAGCTGAGCACCAGCCGGTGCCGCAGGATGTCCGGGGCGATGTCCTGCACGTCCTGGGGCAGCGCGTAGTCCCGCCCGCGCAGCAGCGCCAGCGCGCGGGTGGCCCGGACCAGGCCGAGCGAGGCGCGCGGGCTGGCCCCGTACTGGATCAGCTGGGCGACGTCGGGCATGCCGTGCTCGGCCGGGGCCCGGGTGGCCAGCACCAGCCGGACCGCGTAGTCCACCAGCGCGTTGTGCACGAAGACCTGGTCCGCCTTGCGTTGCAGGGCGATCAGGTCGGGGGTGTCGAACACCGCCGCCGGCTCCGGGGCGGCGACACCCATCCGGTAGACGATCTCCCGCTCCTCGGCGTCGGTCGGGTAACCCACCACGATCTTCATGAGGAACCGGTCCCGCTGCGCCTCGGGCAGCGGGTAGACGCCCTCCTGCTCGATCGGGTTCTGCGTGGCCATCACCAGGAACGGGTCGGGCACCCGGTGACTCTCGCCACCGATCGACACCTGCCGCTCGCTCATCACCTCCAGCAGCGCCGACTGCACCTTGGCCGGCGCCCGGTTGATCTCGTCGGCGAGCAGGAAGTTGACGAAGACGGGGCCCAGCTCGACGTCGAACTTCTCGCTCGACTGCCGGTAGATCCGGGTGCCCATGATGTCGGCCGGCACCAGGTCCGGGGTGAACTGCACCCGGGCGAAGGACCCGCCGACGACCTTGGCGAGGGTCTCCACGGCCAGGGTCTTGGCCACGCCGGGCACACCTTCGAGCAGGCAGTGGCCGCGGGCGAGCAGCGCGACGAACATCCGCTCCACCATCCGGTCCTGCCCGACGATGACCCGTTTGATCTCGAACAGCGCCCGTTCCAGCAGGGTGGCGTCCTGCGCGGGTGTGGTCACCGGCGCGGGTTCCGCCGGGGCCGTCCCGTTCGGCGTCGGGGCGTCGGGCATGGTCGGCTGGGCCACCGGTCCTCCACAGCGTTGGTCGGTCGTCGCGGCTGGTGCGGTATCAAGACTCGCACGCCTTCCTGAGTGTCGAGGTGGGGAGAAGCCGATTTTCGCCGTGCCGTCCGCAGCAGCCGAATCGCCCGTCACGGGTGGACACGGACCGGTCCGCCGCGTGTACGATTCACCCCGTCGCCGGGCGGCTCCCCCCGTGGCCGCCCGGCGCTCAAGCCTTCCGTCCCGCCGCCCTAGACTGGCCGGGATG
>NZ_QGKR01000011.1 GCF_003172955.1 Micromonospora acroterricola
CGGCGGGGTGGTGGGCGGCGGGGTCGTCCCGTTGTTCAACGCGGCGAGGACCGCGTCGTACGCCGGCTTCTTGGCCCCGCCGCTGGTGAACAGCAACGGCGTCTGCGACGCGCGCCACGAGTCGCTGTCCCGGATACCCCACACCGTGATCCCGTTGCACCGGGCCACCGCCAGGCAATCCTCCACCACACTGCGATACGTCGCCGCCGACGCACCCTGGATATCCAACTCCGTGACCTGTACATCCACACCCAAGGCCGCGAAGCTCGACAACGTGGTGCGGTAGTTACTCACGTACGGAGAGTCGTTGTTGAAGTGCGACTGGAAACCCACACAGTCGATCGGCACACCGCGAAACTTGAAGTCCCGCACCATGTTGTACACAGCCTGGGTCTTCGCGTGCGTCCAGTTGTCCGTGTTGTAGTCGTTGTAACACAGCTTCGCGCCCGGATCGGCAGCGCGCGCGGCCCTGAACGCCGCCTCGATCCAGTCATCACCCGTCCGCTGCAGATTCGAGTCACGACGAGCACCCGAACTCCCGTCGGCGAACGCCTCGTTCACCACGTCCCACGCCACGACCTGACCCCGGAAGTGCGTCGCCACCTGGGTGACGTGGTTGAGCATCGCCTGCCGTAGCGCGGTGCCGCTCATGTTCTGCATCCAGCCTGGCTGCTGTGAGTGCCAGGCCAGGGTGTGACCACGCACCTGCATCCCGCGACTGCGCGCGTGGCTGACGATCTGGTCCGCCGCCCCGTAACTGAACTGGCCCTGCTGCGGCTCGGTGGCGTCGATCTTCATCTCGTTCTCGGGCGTCACCGAGTTGAACTCGCGGTTGAGGATCGTGGTGTAGGCGCTGTCGCTCAGCTTGTTCGCGGCCACCGCGGTGCCGAAGTACCGACCCTGCTCGGCCGCTGACGCGCCGAGCGTGGTGCCGGCGGTGGCGGGAGCCGCCAGGGTCATCGCCATGCCGGCGGCGAGGGCGCCCGTGCCGGTCAGGGCGAGGGCGGCTCTCGATGCCGCCCTCCACTTCGCGTTTCTCATCGTGCACTCCGTTTCTGCGTGGTGGTGTCGGGGAGTCAGGAGACCGAGCAGGCGACGCCGTTCAGGGCGAACGACGAGGGTCTGCCGGTGCCGCCCTCATGGGTGGCCTGGAAGCCGAAGTCGACCGAGGCGTTCGGGGCGATGGCGGCGTTGTAGGAGACGTTGCGGGCGGTCACCGCACCGCTGGCCGGCGAGACCTGCGCGTTCCAGCCGTTGGTGACGCGTTGGCCGGTCGGCAGCGTGAACGTCAGTGCCCACCCGTTCACCGCGGTGGCGCCGGTGTTGGTGATGGTGACGCTCGCGGTGAGACCGGTGGTCCAGGCGC
>NZ_QGKR01000010.1 GCF_003172955.1 Micromonospora acroterricola
TGCCGGCGCCCGCCCACCCCGTTGATCATGAAGTTGTTGCCCAGCCGCCCGGCGTGTCGTGGCTACAACTTCATGGTCAACGCGCGGAGGAGGCGAGGGCCGCAGCGGTGGCACGGTTGAGCGCGCCGTCGGCCACCACCACTCGGTGCCGGCCTCTCCGCTGGGTGCCGGCCGGGATCGTGACCGGCCGCTCGAACGCGAACGCCACCCCCACGCCCGGGTACATCGCGGCCCGCACGAACCACCGGTCACCGTCGCCGAGACCAGTGAAGACCAGGGTGTACGCACGGCCGTCCGACCCGGTGCCGCGCAGCGCGACCCACGGCTCGGAGGAGCCGTTGACCGCCTCCTCCCCCGTCGCCGCGGCGCTGAAGATCGACGCCCGGTCAGCCGAGCCCGCCCTCCAGAAGAAGCCGCCGTAGCCGGCCCCGCCGGGGCGACCGTTGGTGGCTGGACTGCCCAGCCGTACGTCCTGCCCGGGCGGGGCACTCAACGTGTAGTCGACCTCCAGCAGCCAGGCCGACACGGCGCTCGACCCGTCCCCGATCAGCGGCCCGTCCCCGGTCAGCGGCCCGTCCCCGGCCAGCGGGACGGCGCCGGTCAGCGGCCCGTCCCCGGTCACAGGGACGGCGCCGGTCAGGGGCACGGCGGCGAGTTGGCGGCGCTCGGTGAGCAGCACCGTCCCCTGCCGGTCGCGCCACTCCAACCGGTGCGCCAGCCGGTCGTCCGCCCGCTCCGACCATTCGGTGTGCGCGATGCGCCCGTGGTCGTCGCGCCAGGTGTAGCCGACGTCGCGGACGTAGGTGCGCCCTCCCCACAGGTTGGCGCCGTTGACGTCCTGCACCGCGAGGGAGGCGCCGAGGTGCCACACGTGGTCGGCGGGCAGCGCGTCGGTGACCACCGTGCCGGCGAGGGTGCGCACCGGGTGCAGGTACGGCCGGGGCCCGTGCCGTGCGTCGAGCGCCGGGTCGAGCACGTACCGGGCGACCTCCGTCCCGTCGACCAGCAGCCGTGCCGATCCCTCGGCCGCGGCGGGTTCGGCTTCACCGGCGTCGGTCGCGACGGACGGCCCGGGCACGGTCACGCCCCACGGGCCTGGGTCGGTGGCCGACTGGTCGGTGGCGACGCGGCGGGAGGGGCTCTCGGCGGTCACGGCAGCTCCGGATGGGCGGGGACCGGCAGGCGGCCGGCGACGGCGTGCAGGGCGGCCACGGTGTAGCCGGCGAGGATCGGCAGGGCGACCGGCGTGACCAGGACGCCGAGCAGCGCGGCCAGCGCGGTCACCCCGGTGAGCGCCGCCCAGCGGGTGGGCGCGTCGAGGCAGGCGCGGGCGGCGCTCACCGG
>NZ_QGKR01000348.1 GCF_003172955.1 Micromonospora acroterricola
GGGCAGGCCCGCGCCGGCCGGGGCGCGCTGGCCCGGCTGGCCGCCGAGAGCGGCGCGAGCCTCCAGGTGGTGAACACCCCGGCCGCCGCGCCCATGGAGGACCAGCCGGCGCTCTCCCCCGACCAGGTGGAGTCCGCGCTGCGCTACGGCTGGCGGTTGGCCGAGCAGGCCGCCGACGCCGGGGTACAGCTGCTGGTGCTGGCCGCGTGCGGCGCCGGCACCGAGGCGGCCGCGGCGGCGGTGCTGGCGGCCACCGCGGGCGCGGAGCCGCCGGCCGTGCTCGGCCGGGTGATCACCGACTCCGGCGAGATCGACGACGCGGCGTGGATGGTCCGCTGCGCCGCGGTACGCGACGCGCTGCACCGCACCCGCCGCTCGCCGAGGGGCGCCAAGGACGTGCTGGCCGAGCTGGGCGGCGGTGACGTGGCGGTGGCGACCGGCGTGCTGCTCGGGGCCACCGCGCGCCGGGTGCCGGTGCTGCTGGACGGGCCGGTCGGGCTGGCCGCCGGCATGGTCAGCCGGGATCTGGCCGGGCAGGCGCGGCACTGGTGCCTGCTCGCCGACCACGGCGGCCACCCGGCCGTGCGGCTGGCCGCCGACGTGCTCGGCCTCACCCCGCTGCTCGACCTGCGGCTGGATCTCGGCGAGGGGGCCAACGCGTTGGTCGCGCTCCCGCTGCTGCGCTCGGTGCTGTCACTGGCCGCCACTCTGCCGGTCCACCCGTCGCTGGCCGGCGGCGGGGAGCCGGACCAGGAGACCGAGGAGCCGCAGGAGGCCGAGGAGCCGGACTACGCCGAGCCGAACTACGCCGAGCCGGACTACGCCGAGCCGGAGCCGGCGGGGCCGGGCCCGGCCAGCACCGGGGCGGACGAGCAGCCGGCGTCGGGCTGGCGTGCCGGCTGAGTCACGGCTCGCCGCGGGGGCCCGGCTGGCGGTCACCACGTTCAGCACGCTGCCGGTGCGGGCCGGACGGATCGACCGGCCGGTGGCCGGCGTCGCGATGGCGCTCGCCCCGGCGGTCGGCGTGCTGCTCGGTGTGCTGCTCGCCGGCGTGCTGCTGCTGGCCGGAGCGGTCGCTCCCCCGCTGGTGGCCGCCGGCGTGACGGTGGGCGCCGCCGCGCTGCTCACCCGGGGGCTGCACCTCGACGGGCTGGCCGACACCGTGGACGCGCTGGGCTCGTACCGGCGGGGCGCGGCCGCGCTGGAGATCATGAAGAAGCCGGACGTCGGCCCGTTCGGGGTGGTCGCCCTGGTGGTCGTCCTCCTGATCCAGGCGGCGGCGCTGGCCGAGCTGGCCGGTCGGTCCTGGCCGGCGTGCCTCGCGGCGGTGGTGGCGG
>NZ_QGKR01000339.1 GCF_003172955.1 Micromonospora acroterricola
GCTCCAGCTCGTCGCGCCGGCCGCGTGCCGCCCGTTCAGTGTCCCGGCGGGCCGCCGGCTCCTCCTCGCGCTGGCGACGGCTGGGCCGGGCCGGCGCGGCGAGCGAGCCCGGCTCGGGCACGACCGGGACGGTGAACCGTTCGGGGTCGCGCCGGCGCGGGCCGGCCGGCGCGGTCCACGAGGCGGTGGTGGTCTCCGCCCACGCGGGGCGGTCGTCCTTGGCGCTGTCGCGGCGCCGGCCCAGGCCGGCCAGCAGCGACCGGCCGCGACTCTCCTCGCTGGCGCGGCCGGCCATCACGGCGTTCCGCACCGCGGCCTGGTGCTGCTCGCGGCTGCGCCGTCCGATGGTGACCGAGAGCCGGACCAGCAGCGCCAGCACGACCAGCAGGACACAGCCGAGGTAGCTGAACACCACCCAGGACTGGGCGACCCGGCCGGCGTTGAGGCCGTGGAAGAGAGCGAACGGCCAGGAGACGTACGCCATGGAGTGCAGCGATCGCCACAGCCACTTCGGACCGACGCCGGCGAAGCGGGCCCGGATGATGCCGGTCCAGATCACGCTCACCATCAGCAGGGCGGCCACCGTGCCGAGCCCGACGTAGAGCCCACGGCCGCCCACGAACGGCACCAGCGCGTCCGTCGCTGCCGCCCGGCCCGTGGCGATCTTGGTGAGCACGTGGAAGAGCAGCCCGGCCACGCCGAGCACGCCGGTGGCCCGGTGCGCCGACTGCATCAGCACCCGGTGCGAGATGCGCAGCACGAGGCGGTCGGTGGCGAGCAGGCCGAGCATCACGGTCAGGCTCAGCGACACCAGGGCGATCACCCCGGCGAAGAACTCGGTGAAGAAGAAGCCGTACGCGTACGCCTTCTGACCCGCGCCGGTCAGCATGGTCGCCGCCCAGAGCGCGGCGAGCACCGACGCGATCAGCAGGGCGGTCGCCGACCGCGACGGTGTGCGTACCCCCCGACTGCTGGCGCTGGTCCGGACGGTGGCCGCCTTCTGGTTCTGCTTTGCCCGGGCCATCTGCTCCTCGATCGTCTCGCGGCGGCGTACCACCGGCCGACCCCTGCTCCCCCATCCAGTACGGACCGGCGGCCCGCGCGGATCACCGGGACGGAAGATTTCTGGGCCGCATCGAACCAACCCGCGTCGGGACGCGTGTAGCGGCGATCGCCGGGCTTCAGGTGCACCCCACTAAAGACAGTGACGAACGTCCATGCATTGACAGTGGCTGCAACACGCTTGTAACCTTTCGGAAAATTTCAGCCCTGGTTGCAAGATTCCGGCAACCGGGCGGTCCCCCGACGCACCACCACCCCACCGCCTCACA
>NZ_QGKR01000009.1 GCF_003172955.1 Micromonospora acroterricola
GACGCTCCTATGCCGCGTCAAGTGGTTGGGGTGGGGTTTCCAGGCGTCGGTAGATTTCGCGGGCGACGTAGCGTTTGAGGCAGCGTTTGATCTCGCGGTCGGTTTTGCCTTGGGCGCGACGGCGGTCGGCGTAGGCGCGGGTGTCCTCGTCGCGTTGTAGCCGGGTCAGGACGATGGTGTGCAGGGCGCGGTTGAGTTGGCGGTCTCCTGAGCGGTTGAGCCGGTAGCGGACGGTCTTGCCGGATGAGGCGGGAATCGGTGCGGCGCCGGCGAGCATGGCGAACGCGGCGTCGTCGCGGCAGCGTCCGGGGTGGGACCAGGCGGTGAGCACGGTGGCGGCGACGATCGGTCCGACGCCGGTGAGGGTGAGCAGGTCCGGTCGCCAGGTGCGGACGATCGTGCGGATCGCTTTTTCGTGTTCGGTGGCTTCGGCTTCGAGGAAGCGGACGCGGCGGGCGAGGTCCCGTAACACGGTCAGGCTGGTGAACACGTCGACGTCCGTGTTGCTGGTGGGGCGTAGTCGGGTGGCGGTGGTGAGCATGATCCGGGTGCTCTGGCCGCGGAAGCGGGCCCGGACCACCTCGGGGGCGGTGATCACCAACGCGTGCAGCTGCCGTTGGGCGTCGGCGCTGGCTTCCACGGCCGCTCGGCGGGCGGTCAGCCGCACCTGCAGCGCTGCTCGTTGCGCGCCGGTCTTGGGCTGCGCCAGTCGCGTGCGGGCCAGAGCGTCGCGGGCGGCGCGTTCGGCGTCGATCGGGTCGGACCTCGCCCCGGCACGACGGGCCGGGCGCTGCGGCCGGTCCAGCTCGACGACCAGTTCACCGGCGACGGTCAGATGCCGGGCCAGGCCGGCGCCGTAGCCGCCGGAGCCTTCCAGCGCCCAGGCCCGCAGACCCGAATGTTGCCCGGCCAGAGCCACCAGCTGCGCGTAACCGTCCGGGTCCGTGGTCACCGTGACCCGGGCCAGCACCCCGCCGGTGCGGGTATCCAGCACCGCAGCGGTGTGGGTGTCCTTGTGGGTGTCGACGCCGATGACGACCTCCACCACATCTGCCAGCATGGACATGCGTTCTCTCCTCACCGTGGGGACGCAAGGGTCCGGTCCGGTGCGGAGATGGCAGGACTGTGATGGGACACGCCAGCCGCTAACTGGCGGTCAAGCTCCTGATCAGGCCAACGTCTCCCGCCGGGCCGGCGCCGGCAGCAGCGGACGGACAAGTCCTCTCGAAGGCACAAAGCCAGTCAGGCCAAGAGTCACGTCCACTACTGCCGACCATCAGCCCATCACCTCCGGGCCAACCCGGCCAGCCTCACAGTCAG
>NZ_QGKR01000209.1 GCF_003172955.1 Micromonospora acroterricola
CTCAAGAGGTTCGCGTCAGTCGACTGCCTCTCGTTGACGCAAACCTCTTGATCAACGAGGGGGATGGGGGTGGGGGGTGTGGGTCAGATGGCGGCGCGGTCGCGGGCTACCGGGAACCGGTCGAGGACGCCGGTGTTGGCCAGGGCGCGGGTGAGCGCCCAGCCCCCGGCGCCGGCGACCACCGTGGCGCTGACGACGGTGAGCAGCGCGTACGGGATGCGGTAGTCGGTCAGCTCGTAGTCCGCGTTCCAGACGAAGAAGTCGAACAGCGCGGCGCTGAGCCCGGTCAGCGCGCCGGCCAGCACGGCGGTCGGCAGCCGGAACGACCGGTACCGGAAGGCGGCGAAGGCCAGCTCGGCGCCGATGCCCTGCACGATGCCCTGCGGGATCACCGTGCCGGCCCACTGGCTGCCCAGCAGCGCGGACAGGATCGCGGCGACCGTCTCGCAGTAGAGCGCGGCACCGGGCTTGCGGATGACCAGGCCGCCGACCACGGCCGGCATCAGCCAGACGCCGTAGATCAGGGTCTGCGCCGGCGGGAAGAAGGCGAACGCGCCCTCGGTGGCGCTCCAGACCAGGCCCCAGGCCCAGAAGATGACGCCGAAGGCGACCGCGATCACCGAGGCGACCACGATGTCGATGGTGCGCCAGCGATTGGTGTCGCTGTGATTCATGTGGATGCTCCCAGTCCTGACTGCGAACCAGGAGAAGACGCACGCCGCGCGCCCGGTGGCACCGGACGGCGGCGCGGCTGGAGGTCGACCGAACTCCCTGCGCTGGCATTACCCAGATCAGGTTCGAGGGTCTGCGGGCGTGCCCGCACTCTCAGCGCTGTGCGCTCCCCTGTCGGATGTGAAGTTGTCTCGCTGACGCTAGCACCGACCAGGGGTAACGGCCCAGCAGGGCGTCCGCGCCCTCAGCGTCCTGCCCGCTCGACGCCGGCTGGGTAGGCTCACGATCATGCGGGTTGACGCACGGGGTCTCACGTTCGACGTACGCGCCGGTGGTCCGCCGGACGGCTCGCCCGTCCTGCTGCTGCACGGCTTCCCCCAGCACTCCGGCGAGTGGGACGAGGTCGCCACGGCGCTGCACGCGGCCGGGCTCCGCACGTACGCGCTCGACCAGCGGGGCTACTCCCCGGGCGCCCGGCCGGCGGCGGTCGCCGACTACCGGATCCCCGAACTGGTCGCCGACGCGGTGGCGGTGCTCGACGCGCTCGGGCTGGACGCCGTCCACCTCGTGGGCCACGACTGGGGCGCGATCGTGGCCTGGGCGCTCGCCGCCCGGCACCCCGAGCGGGTCCGTACGCTGACCGCGGTGTCCGTGCCGCATCCGGCGGCGATGGCGCACGCGCTCGCCACCGACGGCCAGCAGAAGGCCCGATCGTCGTACATCGCGCTGTTCCGCAAGCCCGGCAAGGCGGAGAAGGTGCTGCTGGCGTGGAACGCGACCGCGCTGCGCAAGCTCCTCGCCGGGGTGGGCGACGCGTCCCGGGTGGATCGCTACGCCGACCCGATGCGCGAGCCGGGGGCGCTCACGGCCGCGCTGAACTGGTACCGGGCGATGTCCCGCGCCGACCTGGCCGGCGTCGGCCCCGTCGGGGTGCCCACCACGTACGTGTGGAGCGACCGGGACATCGCCATCGGCCGGCCCGCCGCCGAGGCGTGCGCCGCCAACGTCACCGGGGATTACCGCTTCGTCCAGCTGCCCGGCGTGAGTCACTGGATCCCGGACGCCGCGCCCGGCCCGCTGGCCGAGGCGATCCTGGCCCGGGCCGGCGGGACGGCCTGAGCCGGTGTCGGCGGGAGGAACACCATGATGATGGACGCCGGCGGGCCGGGGACCCGGCGCTCGATCGCCGCGCAACTGCGCATGCTGGGGGTACGCCCCGGCGGGACGCTGCTGGTGCACGCCGCGCTGCGCCAGCTGGGCTTCGTCTGCGGCGGGCCGCAGGCGCTGGTGCTCGCCCTGCGTGACGCGCTCGGCCCGGACGGCACGATCGTGGTGCCCACCCACACGCCCGACAACACCGACCCCGCGCAGTGGAGCAACCCGCCGGTGCCGGCGGGCTGGTGGCCGCTGATCCGCGCCGAGATGCCGGGCTTCGACCCGGCGGTCACCCCGAGCCGGTTCATGGGTGTGTTCGCGGAGACGGTCCGCTGCTGGCCCGGAGCGCAGCGCAGCTCGCATCCCCAGGTGTCGTTCGCCGCGCTCGGGCCGGCCGCCGACCGGGTGGTGGCCGGGCACACCCGGACCGACATGCTCGGCGAGGGTTCCCCGCTGGCCCGGCTCTACGAGCTGGACGCCGACGTGCTGCTGCTCGGGGTGGACCACGCCGTGAACACCTCGCTGCACCTGGCCGAGTACCGCCGTCCGGCACCGCCCCGCGAGCGGGTGGGCGCGTCGGTCCGCACCGCCGACGGCGGCCGGGAGTGGGTGTGGTGGCAGGACGTACGGCTCGACGAGACCGAATTCGGCGCGCTGGGCCGCGACCTGGAGGCCACCGGGGCGGTCCGTACCGGACCGGTCGGCACCGGGACGGGGCGATTGATGCGCCAGCGGGCGGCGGTCGACTTCGCCGTGCAGTGGCTGACCCGAAACCGGACGACGGAGGACGCATGACGGTGAGCGCCGAGGCCTACCTGGCCGTGGTGACGGAGACGATCGGCCAGGTGGCCGCCAGCCAGCGGGCGGCGGTGGGGCGGGCCGCCGACCTGATCGCCGACGCGGTACGCGCCGACGGGGTGGTGCACGCCTTCGGCACCGGGCACTCGGAGGCCCTCGCCATGGAGATCGCCGGCCGGGCGGGCGGCCTGGTGCCGACCAACCGGATCGCGCTGCGCGACCTGGTGCTGCTCGGCGGCGAACCGGCCGACCAGCTCGGCCCGTTCCTGGAGCGGGACCCGGCGGTGGCGCACCGGCTCTACGAGCTGGTCCCGGTACGGCCCACCGACGTCTTCGTGCTCGCCTCGAACTCCGGGGTCAACGGCGCGATGGTGGAGTTCGCCACGCTGGTCAAGCAGCGCGGGCACGGGCTGGTGGCGATCACCTCCGCACAGCACTCCGGCCGGATGACCTCCCGCCACCCGTCCGGGCGCAAGCTGGCCGACCTCGCCGACGTGGTGCTCGACAACGGCGCGCCGTACGGCGACGCGACGCTGCCGCTGCCTGGCGGTGGCGCCGTGGGCGCGGTCTCCTCGATCACGGCGGCGCTGCTGGCCCAGCAGGTCACCGTGGAGGTCGTGGCCCGGCTGCTGGCGGCGGGGGAGCGGCCCCCGGTCTACCTGTCGGCGAACATCCCGGACGGCGACGCGCACAACTCGGCGCTGGAGGCCCGGTACGCGGGTCGCATTCGACGAGGCTCCTGACGCCCGTCCGGGCGGTGCCGGCGTCCGAAAGGTGACCCGGAGCTGTCCAGGACGTGTCGTGAACCTGTTTCGCGCTCGGCCGGGTGGGGCATTGGCGTTGCTGCCGGCGGCCAGGACCGCCGGCAGTACCGTCTCACCGGAGGTAGCGCGTGTCCAAGGAGACCGAGAAGCAGCGTTGGCAGCGCAACTTCGCCGACCTGTTGCAGGAGTTGCGGGTCGCCCAGACAGGCGTGCAGATCCTCTTCGCCTTCCTGCTCACCCTGCCGTTCAGCAACGGGTTCACCGACACCACCGAGTTCCAGCGGGACGTCTACATCGTCGCCCTGCTCTCCGCGGCCGCGGCCACCGCGCTGATCATCTCGCCGGTGGCGTTCCACCGGGCGCTGTTCCGGCAGGGGCGCAAGCCGGAACTGGTCCGGTTCGCGCACCGGATGGCCAGCGGCGGGCTGGCCTTCATGCTGATCTCGATGGTCAGCGCGGTGCTGCTGATCACCGACTTCGTGCTGGACCGGCCGATCGCGTTCGTGCTCAGCGCGCTGACCGGGCTCTGGTTCCTCACCTTTTGGGTGATGCTGCCGTTCGCCCGGCGCAGCTGGGGCGAGGACGACATCGACGACGAGGACGACGACCCCCGGACCCTCTCGAACTGACGCCACCGGGAACGACCGAACTCGATCTTCACGGACCGCTACCCCTGGGTAACAACCGGGGGTAGCGTGACGGTAGTCGCGCACGTCGACGCAGCCGCACCGAGGTTCGAGGGGGCAGCCGTGACCACGACGCAGAATGGCCGACCGGCACCGGACGGCCCCGACCCCGGCACCGCCCCGCGCGCCGCCGGCGCCGCGGCGCCGTTGCCGGCGGAGGCCGGGCAGGTCTCCGAGAAGGAGGCCCGGCAGGTCGCCGAGGCGGCTCGCGAGTCCACCTGGGACCGCCCGAGCTTCGGCAAGGAGCTGTTCCTCGGCCGGTTCCGGCTCGACCTGATCGACCCGTGGCCCCGGTCCGACCCCGACGACGTGACCCGCGCCGAGGCCTTCCTCGACCGGTTCCGCGCCTTTTTGGCCTCCGAGGTGGACGGTGCGGCGATCGAGCGCGACGCGTCCATCCCGGACGCCGTGTTCCACGGGCTGGCCGACCTCGGCGCGTTCGGCATGAAGATCGACCGGAAGTACGGCGGCCTCGGCCTGAGCAACCTGCACTACTGCCGCGCGCTGATGCTGGCCGGCTCGGTCAGCCCGGCGATCGGCGCGCTGCTCTCTGCGCACCAGTCGATCGGGGTGCCGCAGCCGCTGAAGATGTTCGGCACCGCCGAGCAGAAGCAGCGTTTCCTGCCCCGGCTCGCCGCGGGCGAGGTGTCCGCGTTCCTGCTCACCGAGCCGGACGTCGGCTCCGACCCGGCCCGGCTCGCCGCCACCGCCGAGCCAACCGAGGACGGCACCGGCTACCGGCTCAACGGGGTCAAGCTCTGGGCCACCAACGGCATCGTCGCCACCCTGCTGGTCGTGATGGCCCGGGTGCCGGCCAGCGAGGGCCGGCGCGGCGGCATCACGGCGTTCGTGGTGGACGGCGACAGCGCCGGCATCACCGTGGAGCGGCGCAACGAGTTCATCGGGCTGCGTGGCCTGGAAAACAGTCTCACCCGGTTCCACGACGTGTTCGTCCCCGCGGAAAACGTCATCGGCGGCGAGGGCAAGGGGTTGAAGATCGCCCTGACCACGCTGAACACCGGCCGGCTCTCGTTGCCGGCGATGTGCGTGGGCGCCGGCAAGTGGGCGCTGACCGTCGCCCGGGAGTGGGCCGCCGACCGGGTCCAGTGGGGCCGGCCGGTCGGCGAGCACGAGGCGGTCGCCCAGAAGCTCTCCTTCATCGCCGCCACCACGTACGGCATGGAGACCATGCTCGACCTGTGCTGCCTGCTCGCCGACGACGACCGCAACGACATCCGGATCGAGGCGGCGCTGGTCAAGCTGTACGCCAGCGAGATGGCCTGGAAGATCGCCGACGAGCTGATCCAGATCCGGGGCGGGCGCGGTTACGAGACGGCCGACTCGCTGGCCGCCCGCGGCGAACGCCCGGCCGCCGTCGAGCAGATGCTGCGCGACCTGCGGATCAACCGGATCTTCGAGGGCTCCACCGAGATCATGCATCTGCTGATCGCCCGGGAGGCGGTCGACGCCCACCTGTCGGTGGCCGGCGACATCATCGACCCGGAGGCGGGGCTGGGCCGCAAGGCCCGGGCCGGCGCGCGAGCCGGGGCCTTCTACGCGAGGTGGCTGCCCACCCTGGCCGTCGGCCGGGGGCAGAGCCCGTCGGCGTACGCCGAGTTCGGGCCGCTGGCCACGCATCTGCGTCAGGTGGAGCGTTCGTCGCGCAAGCTGGCACGGTCGACGTTCTACGCGATGTCCCGCTGGCAGGGAAAGATGGAGCGCAAGCAGGCGTTCCTGGGCCGGGTGGTGGACATCGGCGCGGAGCTGTTCGCGATGTCCGCGGTCTGCGTCCGGGCGTCCGCCGAGCGGTCCAGCCGGCCGGAGAACGTCGAGCTGGCCGACCTGTTCTGCCGGCAGGCCCGGGTCCGCGTGGACGCGCTCTTCACCGCCCTGTGGGACAACACCGACTCGGTCGACACCGCCGCCGCGAAAAAGATCCTCGCCGGCCGGTACGCGGGCCTGGAGGAGGGCGTGATCACCCCGTCCGACGAGCTGCCCTGGGTGGCCGGCTGGTCGCCCGGTCCGTCCACCGCCGACGACGTTCGCCGCCGCATCCCGCCGAAACCCTGACCGGCGCCGTCTGGCGCGTCGCCGTGCGGGGTGGTCAGCGGGCGACCGCCCAGGCCAGCACCGCCGCCAGGATCAGGCCGTTGAGCACCGCCAGGCCCAGGTACGCCGCGGGCGGGATCTTCCTGCCCCGCCGGACGAAGGAGACCAGGACCGCGGCGTAGCCGAGCAGCAGGACGGCGATGACGACCAGGAAGTAGAACACCCGACGACCTTAGCGGCCCGGTCAGCGACCCCTGCCGCGCAGGCCGAGCTGGCGCAGCTCCAGCGCGGCCAGGGCGTCGACGGTGTCGTCGTCGCCGCGTCGCCACGCCTCGGCGACGTCCGGCGCGATCCGGGTCAGCCGGCCCAGCGGCTGGGTGGCGAGGGCACGCAGGGCGAGCAGGTCCCGGCCGGCCGGCCCGGCGGCCAGCTTCGCCGCCGAGGAGGCCCGGCGCATCCAGCGGACCCGCAGCGGCAGCCATCCGAACAGCACCAGGCCGAGCGGGAAGATCAGCACCGCGACGGCGAGGGCGAGCGCGAGCTGGTCGACGAGGTGCTGCTGGTCGCGGCCTGCGTCGGCGAGCGACCGGGCGGCGTCGGCGGCCCGCTGGAAGGGCGCGGTCAACTCGTCGCCGACCAGCGGCACCCGGCCGACCTTGCCGCCGGCGTCGCCCAGGCTGTCGGCCAGCCCGCTGCCGGCGCCCTCCAGCTTCTGACCGGGGACGGCGAGCTTCTGCACGAGGTCGTGCAGCCAGAGCGCGCCGCGGATCGCGACGTACACCCAGGCGACGACGAGCAGGTCGGTGAGCAACTGGCGGGCGGCGGTCGGAAAGCGATCGGCGTAGATCTTCACGCCGGACAGCGTGCCACGAACGGAGGCGGCCCGGCACCCGCCGGATCGGCCGGCGGGACGCGCCGGTGTCAGCGGGCGCAGGTCGGACAGGTGCCGAAGATCTCCAGGGTGTGGCTGACGTCGGCGTACCCGTGCTGCGCGGCCACCCGGTCGGCCCAGCTCTCCACCGCCGGGCCCGCCACCTCGACGGTGCGCCCGCAGGCACGGCACACCAGGTGGTGGTGGTGCCCCTCGCTGCACCGGCGGTAGAGGTGCTCGCCACCCGGGGGCCGCATCACGTCGATCTCGCCCGCGTCGGCCAGCCCCTGGAGGGTGCGGTAGACCGTGGTCAGGCCGACCCGCTCGCCGCGCTGCCGCAGCATCGCGTGCAGGTCCTGGGCGCTGTGGAAGCCCTCCATCTCGCCCAGCAGCGCGCTCACCGCCGAGCGCTGCCGGGTGTTGCGCAGCGCGGCGCCGCTCTCGCTCATGATCCCTCCCCGGCGTGGCTGACCGCGTCCGCCACGATGTGCGCTACGTGCTCGTCGACCAGGCTGTAGGCGATCTCCCGGCCCCGGCGGGAACCCCGCACCACGCCGGCGCCGCGCAGCACCCGCAGGTGCTGAGAAACCAGCGGCTGCGGGGCGCCGAGCTTCTCCACCAGCTCGTGCACGCACCGCTCGCCACCGGCGAGCTCGCTGACGATGGCCAGCCGGATGGGCGCCGACAGGGCACGGAGCAGCTCGCTGGCCCCATCGAACCCGTCGTAGCCCGTTGCGCTGGTCACTCCGCAACGGTAACCAATACCGCCGACATCCCGCTGATCGGCTTCAGCCCGGCACGACGTCCCGCTGATCCGCTTCAGCCCAGCACCACCTCGTGCGGTTCCGGCGCCGGCGCGGCGGCCGGGGCGGACCGGCGGCGCAGCGCCCGCCACACTCCGCCGGCCACGGCCACCACCAGGAAGGAGGCGATCGCCACGAGCACCACCGAGGCGCCCGGCGCGGTGTCCGCCGTCGCCGCCACCCAGACGCCGGAGCCGGCGGCGAAGAGCCCGAGCGCCATCGCGGCGGTCATCGTGCTGCGGAAGCCCCGGGTGACCTGCTGGGCGGTGGCCACCGGCACCACCATCAGCGCGCTGATCAGCAGCACCCCGACCGCCCGCATCGCGATGGTCACGGTGATCGCGGTGGTGACCGCGATCAGCAGGTTGAGGGTGCGCACCGGCAGGCCGGAGACCCGGGCGTACTCCTCGTCGTGGCTGACCGCGAAGAGCGCCGGCCGCAACGCGATCATGGTGACGAGGATCGCCGCGCCGAGCACCGCGATGGTGGTCAGGTCGGCGGACGAGATGGTGGTCAGCGACCCGAAAAGGTAGGCGTTGAGGTTGGCGCTGGTGGCGTCGGAGAGGCCGACCAGCAGCACACCGCCGGCGATGCCGCCGTAGAAGAGCAGGGCCAGCGCCAGGTCGCCGGAGGTGCGCCCGCGGGCGCGGACCAGCTCGATGGCGATCGCACCGGCGGTGGCGACGATCACCGCCACCAGCACCGGCGAGCGGTTGAGCAGCAGGCCCGCGCCGACGCCGGTCAACGCCACGTGCCCGATGCCGTCGCCGATCAGCGTCAGCCGGCGCTGCACCAGGTAGATGCCGAGCGCCGGCGCGGCCAGGCCGATCACCAGCGCGGCGATCAGGGCGCGCTGCATGTAGGGGTACTGGAAGAGTTCCATGCTCAGTTGCTCCACAGCCCGGCGGGCTCGTCGGGACCGTGCGGGTGCACGTGGTCGTGGTCGGGCTCCGCGTGGTGGCCGGCCGGGTCCGGCACGGAACCGTCGTGACAGATGCCGCCCTCGTGGACGACGACCGCCCGGCTGATCACCGGTCGCAGCGGGCCCAGCTCGTGGGCCACCAGCAGCACCGTCCCGCCGCCGGCGACGAAGTCGCGCAACGCGTCGGCGAACGCCTCCTGGCTGCCCGCGTCCACCCCGGCGGTGGGCTCGTCGAGGATCAGCAGCTCCGGTTGGCCGGCCAGCGCGCGGGCGATCAGGGTGCGCTGCTGCTGGCCGCCGGAGAGGGTGGACACCGGGTCGGTGGCCCGGTCGGCGAGGTCGACCGCGCGCAGCGCGGCGTCGACGGCGGCCCGGTCGGCGGTGCCTGGCGGGCGGAGCAACCCTCGGCGGGCCAGCCGGCCGGAGGCCACCACCTCGCGGACGGTGGCCGGTACGCCGCCGCCCGCGCCGAGGCGCTGGGGGACGTACCCGATGCGCTGCCACTGCCGGAACCGGCGCAGCGGCCGGTCGAAGAGGGTGATCGAGCCCCCGCTGAGCGGGACCAGCCCGAGCACGGCCCGAATCAGCGTGGACTTGCCGGAGCCGTTGGCCCCGAGCACCGCGACGACCTCCCCGGTGGCCACGGTGAGCGAGACGTCCCGGAGCACGGGGCGGCCGTCGTAGCCGACCGCCCCGTGCTCGACGGTGATGACAGGTGTGCTCACGAGCAGCTCAACGCCGTCCGCAGGGCCTGCAGGTTGGTGCGCATCACCGAAAGGTAGTCCGCGCCGCTGCCGGCGGCGAGCCCTTCGATCGGGTCCAGCACCGCGGTCCTCGCGCCGACCTGGCCGGCGATGGTCTCGGCGACCTTGGGGCTGACCAGCGTCTCGAAGAAGATCGTGCTGGCCTGGTGGTCCTTCGCCTCCTCGATCACCTGCGCCAGTCGCTGCGGCGAGGGCTCGACGTCCGGGCTCAGACCGGTGATGCCGACCTGCTCGAGCCGGTAGCGGTCGGCCAGGTAGCCGAACGCGGCGTGGCTGGTCACGATCTCGCGGCGCTGGCAGGTTCGCAGGCCCTGGTTGAACTCGCCGTCCAGGTTCGTCAGGTCGGCGCGCAGCGCCGCGGAGCGGGCGGTGTAGTCGGCGGCGTGGTCGGGGTCGGCCTTGCCGAGGCGCTGGGCGAGCTGGTCGCCGATGGCGGCGAAACGGGTCGGGTCGAGCCAGACGTGCGGGTCCTTGCCGCCGCCGTGCTCCTCCTCGCCGTGCTCCTCCTCGCCCTCGTGGTTGTGCCCGCCGGCGCTCGCGTCCAGCAGCGGCTGCACGCTGGTCACGTCGAACGCCCGGTCGCCACCGTTCTGCCCGATGGCCTCGTCCACCGCCGGCTGGAAGCCCTTCAGGTAGACGATCAACTCCGCCTCGCTGACCTGGCCGACCTGGCCCGGGGTGAGCTCCAGGTCGTGCGGCTCCGCGCCGGGCTTGGCGAGGTTGGTCACCCGGACCGCGTCGCCGCCGATCCGCTCGGCGAGGAACTGGAGCGGGTAGAACGCGGCCACCACGTCGACCCGTTGGGGATCGGCGCCGGCGGCACCGCCGGTGGAACAGCCGGCTCCGGCGCCCAGGGCGAGCAGGGCGGTCGCGGCGGCCAGGACACGGGTCGTGGTGCGGTTGGTCATGCGGTCAACTGTCCGTGGCAACGACAATGATTGTCAACAACGCATGATTGCATGTCAGAGCAGCTTCGCCAGGCCCACGGTCACCAGCAGGGTCAGCATCAGCAGTCGGATCAGCCGGGTCTGCGGCGCTTGAACCGGCCAGGTGGTGGCCAACAGGACGATCAGGGCCGCGGCGAGGGCGAGCGTCAGCAGCCCGCCGATCACCCCGGGCGTGAAGAACGCGACCAGCACCACCACCAGGGTGAGCAGGAACACCGACGTCGGGTTCGCCCCGGCCAACCGGGCCAGCAGAGGGCGCTGCGTACGCTGCATCCCACAGACTCTACGAGGAGGAACCCGGTGCTGGTGACCAACCGGTTCGTGGTCGACGTCGATGTCGCCGACGACTTCACCGAACGGGCGCACGCCGCCCTCACCGCGCTGGCCGCCCGCCCCGGCTACCTGCGCGGTCAACTGGTCCGGGCACTGGACGACCCCCGGCACTGGGCCCTGGTCACCGAGTGGGAGTCGGTCGGCACGTACCGGCGGGCGCTGGGCGCCTTCGAGGTCAAGGTGAGCGCCGTGCCGCTGCTCGCCGAGTCGGTCGACGAACCGTCCGCGTACGAGGCGCTGGCGAACGCGGCGCCCGGCGGGGCCGTGGTGGTCGCCGAGAGTGATCGTGCTGCGGGTCCTTACCGCTGAGCCGCCGGGCACTACCCTGCTCCTATGACCGCACCCGCCCCGCCGCCCGGTCCCGGTGTGGCTCCGCCGTTCGCCGCGCCGCCCACCGAGGGCCGCCGCACCCGGCTCTGGATCGGCCTCGGCGTCGGCGCGCTCGCCGTGCTGCTCTGCTGTGGCGGGGGTGGCGCGGCCGTGGTCGGCCTGGCCGTCACCGGCGTGCAGGCGATCCGGGAGCAGGGCCGCACGGTGACCAGCGACTACTACCAGGCGCTGGTCGAGCGGAACTACGGGCGGGCCTACGACCAGCTCTGCGACGACGCGCAGCGACGCGAGTCCCGGCCCGAGTTCGAGCGGCGCGCGGCCGCCGAGCCGCAGGTCGCCACCTACCGGGTCGGTGAGGTCGACACGACCAACCTGACCGTGCCCGTCGACGTGACGCTCGACGGCGGCGACCGGGAGCAGCAGCAGGTCAGCCTCGGCCAGGACGGGCAGACCGGCGGCATGGAGGTCTGCGGGGTGAGCTGAGCCGCCCCCGGTATTCTGCTGGGCTCGGGGCGACGGTGGTCGTACGGTTGTCCCGAACCGACCGATCCATCCACATCTCGCCCCCGCCGACCGCCAGCCGGCGTAGGAGGAAACATGCCCGCAGACCGTATCGACGCCGTCGTCAGCCTCGCCAAGCGCCGAGGCTTCGTCTTCCCCTCCAGCGAGATCTACGGAGGCACCCGATCGGCGTGGGACTACGGCCCGCTCGGCGTGGAGCTCAAGGAGAACGTCCGCCGGCAGTGGTGGAAGACCATGGTCCAGCAGCGCGACGACGTCGTCGGCCTCGACTCCGCGGTGATCCTGGCCCGGAAGGTCTGGGAGGCGTCCGGCCACATCGCCGAGTTCGTCGACCCGCTCACCGAGTGCCAGTTCTGCCACAAGCGGTTCCGGGCGGACCACCTGGAGGAGGCGTACGAGGCCAAGCATGGCAAGCCGCCGGCCTCGCTCGCCGAGCTCAACTGCCCCAACTGTGGCAACAAGGGCACCTTCACCGAGCCGAAGATGTTCAACGGCCTCATGAAGACCTACCTGGGCCCGGTGGAGAGCGACGAGGGGCTGCACTACCTGCGCCCGGAGACCGCCCAGGGCATCTTCGTCAACTACAAGAACGTCGAGACGGTCGCCCGCAAGAAGCCGCCGTTCGGCATCGCGCAGACCGGCAAGTCGTTCCGCAACGAGATCACCCCGGGCAACTTCATCTTCCGGACCCGGGAGTTCGAGCAGATGGAGATGGAGTTCTTCGTCGAGCCGGGCACGGACGAGCAGTGGCACGAGTACTGGCTCCAGGAGCGCTGGAACTGGTACCTCGACCTCGGCCTCTCCGCGGACAACCTGCGGCTCTACGAGCACCCCAAGGAGAAGCTCTCCCACTACTCGAAGCGGACGGTGGACATCGAGTACCGCTTCCAGTTCGGTGGCACCGAGTTCGCCGAGCTGGAGGGCGTCGCCAACCGCACCGACTTCGACCTCTCCACGCACAGCAAGCACTCCGGCGTCGACCTGTCCTACTTCGACCAGACCAAGGGCGAGCGCTGGATGCCGTACGTCATCGAGCCCGCCGCCGGTCTGACCCGCGCGGTGCTCGCCTTCCTGCTGGAGGCGTACGACGAGGACGAGGCGCCGAACACCAAGGGCGGCGTGGACAAGCGCACGGTGATGCGGTTCGACCCGCGGCTGGCCCCGGTCAAGGTGGCGGTGCTGCCGCTGTCCCGCAACGAGGCGCTGTCGCCGAAGGCGAAGGACCTCGCCACGCTGCTGCGCAAGCGCTGGGTGGTGGAGTTTGACGACTCGCAGGCGATCGGGCGCCGCTACCGCCGGCAGGACGAGATCGGCACCCCGTTCTGCGTGACGGTGGACTTCGACACCCTGGACGACAACGCCGTGACGGTCCGCAACCGGGACACCATGGCCCAGGAGCGGGTTGCCCTCGACCAGGTCGAGCGTTACCTGATCGAGCGCCTCCCCGGCTGCTGAGACGGCGGGCACGGGGCCTCGGCCGACGCGGAAAGCGCCGGTCGGGGCCCCGTACACTTGTGCGGTGACTGCCTCGACCCTGCCTGCGCTGCGCCCGTTGACCCTCGGGCGGCACCAGGTGTGGCCGCCGGTGGTGCTGGCGCCGATGGCCGGGATCACCAATGTCGGGTTCCGTCGGCTCTGCCGGGAGCAGGGCGGCGGCATCTACGTCTGCGAGATGATCACCACCCGGGCGCTGGTCGAGCGGAACCCGAAGACGCTGCGCATGATCGCGTTCGGCGAGGACGAGCAGCCCCGCAGCCTCCAGCTCTACGGCACCGATCCGGAGATCACCGCCGCCGCCGTGCGGATCGTGGTGGAGCGTGACCTCGCCGACCACATCGACCTCAACTTCGGCTGTCCGGTGCCCAAGGTGACGCGGCGTGGCGGCGGCGCGGCCCTGCCGTGGCGGCGCCGGCTCTTCGCCCGGCTGGTGAAGGCCGCCGTGGACGCCGCGTCGCCGGCCGGGGTGCCGGTCACGGTCAAGATGCGCAAGGGCATCGACGACGAGCATCTGACGTACGTCGAGGCGGGGCTCGCCGCCCAGGAGGCCGGTGTCGCGGCGGTGGCCCTGCACGGGCGCACGGCCGGGCAGCGCTACTCGGGCACGGCCGACTGGGACGCGATCGCCACGCTCAAGCAGGCCCTCGACGTGCCGGTGCTGGGCAACGGTGACATCTGGGAGGCCGACGACGCCCTGCGGATGGTCGCGCACACCGGCGTCGACGGCGTGGTGGTCGGGCGCGGCTGCCTGGGCCGACCGTGGCTCTTCGCCGACCTGGAGGCCGCCTTCCACGGTCGCCCGGAGCGGCGGCTGCCCACTCTCGGCGAGGTAGCGGTGACCATGCGCCGGCACGCCGAGCTGCTGGTCGACCAGTTCGTGGCGGGCGCCCGCAACCCGGCCCGGGGTGAGCGGGACGGCTGCACCGACTTCCGCAAGCACGTCGCCTGGTACCTGAAGGGTTTCCCGGTCGGCGGCGAGCTGCGCCGTTCGCTCGCGATGATCGAGAGCCTGGCCCAGCTCGACGACCTGCTCGGCAAGCTCGACCCGGCAGAGCCGTTCCCGCTGACCGCCCTGGGCCAGCCGCGTGGCCGGACGAACTCCCCGGGCAAGGTCTCCCTACCGGACGGCTGGCTGGCCAGCAGGGACGACGACGCGGTTCCCGAGGGCGCGGAGCTGGACGACTCCGGCGGCTGACCCGAACGACGACGAAGGGCCGACCCCTGGTGGGATCGGCCCTTCGTGTTTCGGTGTGTGTCAGGAGGCCGAGTAGCCGCGGGTGGCGATCCAGTCGGCCAGGTTGTCGACGCTGATCCAGTACGAGGCCATGTTCGGATCGGCGGAGTCGGCGATCTTCACCGTCTCGCCGCCGTCGCGGTAGCCCACCACGCTGATGTAGTGGCCACCCTCGAAGGAGTGGACGGCGCCATCGACGTCGGTGGTGGTGCCGGCGATGTTGGCGACCACGGCCCGGCCCTCGTCCACGGTGTGCACGATGTCGCCGCGCAGCTTGTCGGTCTGCTTGTCGTCGGCCCGGGCGTCGCGGATCTCGACGCTGCGGTACGCGTCCTTGCCGGTCTCCTTGTTCAGCACCGGCGTGATGTCGTTGATCGAGTTGGTGCCGGCCTCGGTGGTGCCCATCTCCTTGGCCATGGCGTCCACGTCGATGTTCTTGCCCTGCACGGACAGGGCGTTACGCGTGGCGGCCGGGCCGCAGTAGTAGAAGTTGGGCTGGGCCTCGTAGCGGACGTTGAGCTCGCGATCGCCGTGGCCCTTGCGGTCGGTCTGGGTCTGCGTGGCCGGCTTGACGTCCGACATGGCGTACGCGACGGTCACGGGGCCGGCGATGGCGCCGCCCGTGAAGGCGAGGCCGGCAGCGGTCAGAGCGGTCTTGCGGATCAGATCGGTACGCATGATGGCGTGCTCCTCTGGTCGGGGGTGTGATGCGGTCACTGCCACAGGGGCCGCGTGCCGCGAAGCTTGAGGGGGATGGTTCGAGGGATCTGCCCGGCGGCCGGTGGCCTGCTCGGGTGTCCCGGGGGTGTAACCGGGGTGGCCTGCCGGGTGTTCCCGTCGGCTGGCCCCGCCGGCCCGGGGGTCGCGGCGGTACGCCAGGTGTAACGACCCCGACCCGGCCCCGATTCCGCCCGCACAGTGGCCCCGCCCACGGGACGATCCGTGCCAAACGGGATGCCGCATCGCAACGCCCCAGCCGCCGCCGGCCCGCGCACTCCCTCCGCGGCGCTGCGCGCATTGCTGAAGTCCCGGCCCTTGCACTCGGCGCCTGGGGACCGGCGGTAAGTGTTGAGGCTGATACCTCAGAGGCATAAATATGCCTCTGAAGTATCGGGCTTCGCGGTGCGGTTGGTTCCCCGAGGGCACTGCCCCCGCCCGGGTCAGGTCAGGTCGGCGAGGGGTACGGGGGCCGCGCCAGCCCTGTCCCGGGGAGCCGGCAGGGTGGCGCTGGGCTGCTCGGCCGGCCACGGGATCTCCGGTGCCCGGTGGAAGGCGATCCCGGCGGTGAGCCAGCGCGGGCCCTGACCGGCCAGCCGGTCGCGGAACCCGGCCCAGTCGTGCGTCGTCCGGGGCGACCAGCCCAGCTCGGCGATGGCGGGCAGCCGGGGCAGCAGCATGAACTCGATCTCGGCCAGCGAGGTGACCGACTCGGTCCAGAGCGGGGCCTCCACGCCGAGCACCGCCGCCTCCGGCACGCCCGCCACGTGTGACCCCGGATCCCACTCGTAGGCCCGGGGCACGTCGATCAGGCCCGCCCAGTCCTGCCCGAGCGGGGTGTCCGGGCTGTACTTCATGTCCAGGTAGGCGTGGTTGCCGGGGGAGAGGATCACTCGGGCGCCGCGGCGTACCGCTTCGGCCGTGGCCGGGTCCGCACCGTCCGTGCCCCACCACTGGAGGACCCGCCCGTCGACGTGCGCGGCCGGCGCGATCTGGTGCCAGCCGACCAGCGTTTTGCCGGTGTCCGCGACGATCCGCTGCGTCCGCTCGACGAAACCGGTGTAGACCTCGCCCGTGACCTTGAACGCCTCGTCGCCGCCGATGTGCAGCCACGGCCCGGGAGTGAGCGCGGCCAGCTCGCCCAGTACGTCGGCGATGAAGTCGTACGTCCGGTCGTCGGCCGGGTCGACGTAGCTGAAGCCGACCTCGGTGCCGGTGTACGGCGGCGGCGCGACCTTGTCCGGTGCCAGCTCGGGGTACGCGACCAGCGCGGCGTTGGTGTGACCCGGCAGGTCGATCTCCGGCACCACGGTGACGTGCCGGGCGGCGGCGTACTCGACGATGCGGCGGTAGTCGGCCTTGGTGTAGTGCCCGCCGGGCCCCTCGCCGACCTCGGTGGTGCCGCCGACACCGGCCAGCCGGGGCCAGGAGTCGACGGCGATCCGCCAGCCCTGGTCGTCGGTGAGGTGCAGGTGCAGGTGGTTGAGCTTGTAGCGGACCAGATGGTCGACCACGCGCAGCACGTCCTCGACGGCGAAGAAGTGCCGCGCCACGTCGAGCATCGCGCCCCGGTACGCGAAGCGCGGCTGGTCGACGATCGTGCCGCCGGGCACCACCCAGCGCTCACCGACCGGGACCGGGCTCTCGATCGCCGGCGGAAGCAGTTGACGCAGGGTCTGTACGCCGTGGAAGAGGCCGGTGGCGGTGGACGCGGTGATGGTGACGCCGGCCCGGGTCACGGCGAGCCGGTACCCCTCCGCGCCCAGGTTGTCGTCGTCGGTGAGCGCCAGCGCGATGCCGCCGGACGGCGTCGGCCGGGCGGCGTCGGTCACCGGCAGGGGGTACCCGGTGGCGGGGCGCAGCAGCTCGGCGAGCTGGCTGGCGACCGCCAGCGCGGCCGGGTCGGCGCTCGCCACGACGACCGCGTCGGCCGGCAGCAGGAAGTCCTCGGCCGGGGCCGGCTCGACCTGCCCCGGTGCGGGCACGACGCCGGTCAGCCGGACCGGCGCCGGCGGGGCGAGCAGCTCGCTGGCGGTCTGCTCGGCCGTCCGGGCCAGCGTGGCCACGTCCGGCTCAACCGCCGACAGGGGGATCGACGGGGTGGGACCGGGGAGAGGGATTGTCGACACGGCGGCGGCTCCGGGGGTGTATTCGCGTCGGTTATGGCAAAAGTGAGGTCCACCGGCTGGCGTTGCCGTCAAGGGTACGGCGGCAGGCCGGTATGCGTGATCGTGCGCGTGGAAGCGTTCCCAAAAACCGGTACGAACGCGGATAGTCGTGATAGCTGTGCCTATTGTCACCGAACGGTCCCAGGCCACCCGATGTTCGCTTAACCTTCGCCCACCGATCGGCGTCGACCCCGGGATTACCGGTGGTCCGTCCCGGGGTATGAGGAAACTGAACCTTCGTTAAGTGTCAATCCGGCGCGCGTGGGAGGCTCTGGTGGCAGCGCAAGAGACCGTCGATCACAAGTACGTCTACGACTTCACCGAGGGCAACAAGGACCTCAAGGACCTGCTCGGCGGCAAGGGCGCGAACCTCGCCGAGATGACCAACCTCGGCCTGCCGGTTCCGCCCGGCTTCACCATCACCACCGAGGCCTGCCAGGCGTACCTGGCGACCGGCCGCCAGCCGGACGGGCTCGCCGGCCAGATCGAGGCGCACCTGGAGTCGCTGGAGCGCGCGATGGGCAAGCGCCTCGGCGACCCGCAGGACCCGCTGCTGGTCTCCGTGCGTTCCGGCGCCAAGTTCTCCATGCCCGGCATGATGGAGACCGTCCTCAACGTCGGTCTCAACGACCAGAGCGTGGAAGGCCTCGCACGACAGGCCGGCGGCTCGGCTGGCCAAGCCGCTTCCGGCGGCGCAGACCGGTTCGCCTGGGACTCCTACCGGCGACTCATCCAGATGTTCGGCAAGACCGTCTGCGAGGTGCCGGGCGAGGAGTTCGAGCACGCCCTCGACGACATCAAACGGGCCAAGGGCACCCACAACGACCTGGACCTGGACGCCGACGACCTGCGCAGGCTGGTCGACGGGTACAAGAAGATCTTCCTGAAGCACACCGGCCGCGAGTTCCCGCAGCAGCCGCGCGAACAGCTCGACCTGGCGATCCGGGCGGTCTTCGAGTCGTGGAACGCGGAGCGCGCGGTGCTCTACCGCCGCCAGGAGCGGATCCCGGCCGACCTCGGCACCGCGGTCAACGTGGTGACCATGGTCTTCGGCAACCTCGGCCCGGATTCCGGCACCGGCGTCGCGTTCACCCGTGACCCGGCCAGCGGCGCGCAGGGCATCTACGGCGACTACCTGGCCAACGCCCAGGGCGAGGACGTGGTCGCCGGCATCCGCAACACGGTGCCGTTGCAGGAGCTGGAGCAGCTGGACAAGGCCTCCTACGACGAGCTGCTCTCGATCATGGCCCGGCTGGAGGAGCACTACAAGGACCTCTGCGACATCGAGTTCACCATCGAGCGCGGCAAGCTCTGGATGTTGCAGACCCGGGTCGGCAAGCGCACCGCCGCCGCCGCGTTCGTCATCGCCGGGCAGCTCGTCGACGAGGGCCTCATCGACCTGGACGAGGCGCTGCACCGGGTCAACGGCGCCCAGCTGGCCCAGCTGATGTTCCCCCGCTTCCAGCTCGACCACGACTTCCAGCCGGTCGCCAAGGGCATCGGCGCCTCACCCGGCGCCGCGTCCGGCACGGTGGTCTTCACCTCCGCCCGCGCCGTCGAGCTGGCCGCCGAGGGCAAGTCGGTGATCCTGGTCCGCCGGGAGACCAACCCGGACGACCTGAACGGCATGATCGCCGCCCAGGGCATCCTCACCTCGCGTGGCGGTAAGACCAGCCACGCCGCCGTGGTGGCCCGGGGGATGGGCAAGACCTGCGTCTCCGGCGCCGACGAGATCGACGTGAACGTGCCGGCGAAGCGGTTCACCGTCGCCGGGCAGACCGTCGTCGAGGGCGACGTCGTCTCCATCGACGGCACCACCGGCAAGGTCTACCTGGGCAGGGTGCCGGTCATGCCGTCGGAGGTGGTGCAGTACTTCGAGGGCAGCCTCGACCCGGCGCACATCGACAACGCGCTCGTCCGTGCCGTACACCGGATCATGACGCACGCCGACGGCAAGCGGCGGCTGGCGGTCCGCACGAACGCCGACACCGGCGCGGACGCGGCCCGCGCCCGGCGCTTCGGCGCCGAGGGCATCGGGCTGTGCCGCACCGAGCACATGTTCCTCGGCGACCGGCGCGAGCTGGTCGAGCGGCTGATCCTGGCCCGGGCCGAGGGCGAGCGGGAGGCGGCGCTGGCGGCCCTGCTGCCGTTGCAGCGGGCCGACTTCGAGGAGATCTTCCGCGAGATGGACGGCCTGCCCGTCACCGTCCGGCTGATCGACCCGCCGCTGCACGAGTTCCTGCCGCCGCTGGAGCAGCTCGCCGTCAACGTGGCGGTCGCCCAGGAGCGCGGCGAGGACGTGGCCAAGGAGGAGGCGCTGCTCGCCGCCGTCCGGCGGATGCACGAGGAGAACCCGATGCTCGGGCTGCGGGGCGTCCGCCTCGGCCTGGTCATCCCCGGCCTCTTCGCGATGCAGGTCCGGGCCATCGCCGAGGCGGCCGTCACCTGCGCCCGTGCAGGCGGGACAGCCAAGCCGGAGATCATGGTGCCACTGGTCGGCGCCGTGCAGGAGCTGGAGACGGTCCGCGCCGAGGCCGAAAAGATCATCGCCGAGGTGGTCGGGGACAGCGGCGTCGAGGTGCTGATCGGCACCATGATCGAGGTGCCCCGGGCGGCGCTGACCGCCGGGCAGATCGCCGAGGCGGCGGAGTTCTTCTCCTTCGGCACCAACGACCTGACCCAGATGGGCTGGGGCTTCTCCCGCGACGACGTCGAGGGCGCGTTCTTCTGGCGCTACCTGGAGCTGGGCATCTTCGGCATCTCGCCGTTCGAGTCGATCGACCGTGACGGCGTCGGCCGGCTGGTGCGGATCGCCGCCGAGGAGGGCCGGGCCGCCCGGCCCGGGCTGAAGCTCGGTATCTGCGGTGAGCACGGCGGCGACCCGGACTCGGTGCACTTCTTCCACGAGGTCGGCCTGGACTACGTCTCCTGCTCACCGTTCCGGGTGCCGGTGGCCCGGCTGGAGGCCGGCCGCGCGGTCATCGAGACCGACGGCTCGGACAGCCGCTGACGCGGAGCCGGCGACGGCCCCGGGCTCCGGGGCCGTCGCCGGCGCATGCTCAGACCGGCGGCCGACGCCAGGTGGGGAGTCCGTAACTCTCGGCAATCTGCTGGCAACTCCAGGTCGGTCCGCGGTTGCGCACCCATGGGCGGGGCGTCGCGGGCAGGCCGGGTGGCTCCGTCGGGCGTAATCTTGGCTCGCCCGCGCAGCCCCGGTTGCGCACGCCGTCGAGGGGGAAGGGTGATTGCATGACCAGCGTCTGGGAGAGCCTGACCGTCGACGCCCGCGATCCGGCCCGACTGGCCCGCTGGTGGGCCGAGGCGCTCGGCTATCAGATCGTCATTGAGAAGCCGGACGAGGTGGAGATCCGCCAGTCCGCCGACCGGCTCCCCGGCCTGGTGTTCGTGCCGGTGACCGACGGCAAGGAGCGGAAGAACCGGCTGCACCTGGACCTGCGCCCCGCCGACCAAGAGGCTGAGGTCGAGAGGCTGGTCGACATGGGCGCCCGGCACGTCGACATCGGCCAGGGCGACGTGGAGTGGACGGTGCTGGCCGACCCGGAGGGCAACGAGTTCTGCGTCTTGCGGCAGAAGGCCTAGGCCGGTGACCGGTTGACGGCAGCGCCGTCCGCCCCGGCGGACGCCCGGCTGGTCGAGGAGGCTCCCAAGGACACCGGCCACCGCCGGTCGCCGTACGAGCGCGACCGCGCCCGGGTGCTGCACTCGGCGGCGTTTCGCCGGCTGGCCACCAAGACCCAGGTGCACACCGCCGGCACCGACGACTTCCTGCGTACGCGGCTGACCCACTCGTTGGAGGTCGCCCAGATCGCCCGGGAGATGGGTGCCTGGTTGGGCTGCGACCCGGACGTGGTGGACGTCGCCGGGCTCGCGCACGACCTCGGGCACCCGCCGTTCGGGCACAACGGCGAGGCGGCCCTGGATCTGCTCGCCACACCCTGCGGCGGTTTCGAGGGCAACGCCCAGACGCTGCGGGTGCTGACCCGGCTGGAGGCGAAGGTGTTCGCCCCGTCCGGCTCGTCCGCCGGGCTGAACCTCACTCGGGCCTCGCTCGACGCCATCGGCAAGTACCCCTGGCCGCGTCGCCCCGGGCAGCGGAAGTTCGGGGTGTACGCCGACGACGTGCCCGTCTTCGGCTGGATCCGGGCCGGCGCGCCGGGCGACCGGCGCTGCCTCGAGGCGCAGGTGATGGACTGGGCCGACGACGTCGCGTACTCGGTGCACGACGTGGAGGACGGCATCCACGGCGGGTACGTCACGCTGCGCCCGCTGCTCGCCGACGCCGACGAGCGGGCGGCCCTCTGCGCGGACGTGGCCGCCACCTACTCCGGGGAGTCCCCGGTCGACCTGGCCGAGGTGCTGGTGGATCTGCTGGCCGACCCGCTGCTCGCCCCGCTCGCCGGGTACGACGGCAGCCACCGCGCGCAGGCCGCCCTGAAGGCCACCACCAGCGGGTTGACCGGTCGGTTCGTCTCCGCGGCGGTGGCCGCCACCGAGGAGCGGTTCGGCCCCGGCCCGCACCGCCGCTACGCCGCCGACCTGGTGGTGCCACGGCGGGTCCGCGCTCAGTGCGCGCTGCTCAAGGGCATCGCGCTGCGCTACGTGATGCGTCGCCCGGGCTTCCGGGGCCGCTACGAGCGGCAGCGGGTGATGCTGGCCGAGCTGGTGGCCGCGCTGGTCGCGCGGGCGCCGGACGGGCTCGATCCGGTCTTCGCCCCGCTGTGGCGGGCCGCGCCGGACGACGCCGCACGGCTGCGGGTGGTGATCGACCAGGTCGCCTCGCTCACCGACCCGGCGGCGGTGACCTGGCACACCCGTCTGGTCAACGGCACCGCACCGCCGGTGGGCGACGGCCGAGATTAGGCTAGCCTAAGTGGCATGACGGAACGCCCCAGGAACGTCACCTCGGTCCGGGTGCTGCGCACCGAACGGCCCACCCCGCACCTGATCCGGCTCGTCCTCGGCGGGGACGGGTTGGCCGACCTGCCGGTGGGCGAGTTCACCGACCACTACATCAAGCTGGTCTTCCCGCAGCCCGGCGTGGCGTACCCGCAGCCGCTGGACCTCGCCGCGATCCGGCGGGACCTGCCCCGGGAGCAGTGGCCCCGGCTGCGCGCGTACACGGTGCGACGGTGGGACCCGCTGGCCGAGGAGCTGACCGTCGACGTGGTGCACCACGGCGACGAGGGGCTGGCCGGGCCCTGGGCGGCCGCGCTGCGCCCCGGCGACCCGGTGCACTTCGTGGGTCCCGGCGGGGCGTACGCCCCGAGCCCGGACGCCGACTGGCACCTGCTGGTCGGCGACGAGAGCGCGTTGCCGGCGATCGCCGCGGCCCTGGAACGGCTGCCGCTGGGCGCCCCGGCCCGGGTCTTCGTGGAGATCGCCGACCGGGCGGAGGAGCAGAAGCTGCTCAGCCCGGGTGCGGTCGAGTTCACCTGGCTGCACCGGGGGGAGCGTCCCGTGGGCGCCGCCCTGGTGGCGGCCGTTCGGGAGCTGGAGTTCCCGCCGGGCCAGGTGCACGCCTTCGTCCACGGTGAGGCGACCTTCGTCCGGGAGCTGCGCCGGCTGCTGCGCGTCGAGCGCGGCGTGCCCGCCGGCCAGCTCTCCATCTCCGGCTACTGGCGGCGCGGCATGGACGACGAGGGCTGGCGCTCGACCAAGGCCGACTGGAACCGGCAGGTGGCGGCCGAGGAGACCACGGCAGCCTGAGCAGCGGTCAGCCGTCGGACTGCTGATCCCACTCCTCGCGGACCGCGGCGAGTCGCCGGTTGAGCAGCACCGCGTACGCGACGACCGACGCGGCGAGCAGGACCAGCAGCAGCCGCGGCCCGCGTACCGTCGCGGCGACCAGGCCGACCGAGGCGACCCCGAAGCCGGTGACCGCCAGCCGTGCCCTGGTCGGTCGGGTCGACAGCGCGAACAGGCCGAGCCCGCACAGCGTCCAGACCATCACCGAGGCGGCCAGCACCAGCCGCAGCTCCAGCGGCAGACGGGTCGCGCCGGCGTCGACCAGCCGGACCGTCTCCCCGAGCGACCAACCGAGCAGCAACAGCCCACCGCCCAACGGGATGTGCAGATAGGTGTACGCCTGTCCGGCGCGCAGCCGGGTCACCGCCAGGCCGGTGGTGACGAAGGTGGTGTAGACCCACCAGACGGCGGCCGGTACCACGAAGGCCAACCCGGCGTTGATGATCATGTGGGGTCGGGGGTGGTCCGGCACCGCGAAGAGCAGGCTGGCCAGCGCGCTGCCCAGCACGATGATGGTGAACTGCCCGACTCGTTCCGGCAGGTGCCGGCTGTCCACCGGCCACTGCTCGAGCCGGCGTCGGCCGACCCACGGCGTGGCCAGCTCGACGACCATCGCGACGATCCACAGCACCGGGCGCAGCGTGGTCGGCACGGCCAGCGAGACCAGCCAGATCAGCCAGCCCAGCCCGAAGCCGATCAGGTAGACCGACGTCACCGTGCGGGCCGTCGGGCTGGTCGGCCGGGCCCGCACGTACAGCAGGAGCAGTACGCCCCGGACGATCAGGTACCCGACCGGCAGCAGCGCGCTCTCCGGCACCTCGTCCACGCCGAGCGTCATCGCGCCCGCGCCGACCAGCGCGACCAGCACCAGCAGCCGGTGCGGCAGGTCGTCCGGGTGGAACCGGGTGTCGTAGTAGACCTGCCCCATCCAGGCCCACTGGACCACCAGGAAGAGCCCGCTCACGGCCAGCATGGCGTTGAGCGACGGGGTCGGGTCGGTGCCCAGCCGGGCCACCACCGCCGCCAGCGCGTACACGAAGATGACGTCCAGGAAGAGTTCCAGCCAGGTGGCGTGCCGATGCCCGGCCTCGTCGGTCAGCGGGGCGGGACCGCGCACACCCAGCCGCCCGGCCAGCCATCCCGGGAAGCGGGCGCCGACGGTCCGTCCCCTCCGCATCTGGTCATGATCCCCGCGCGGCCCCGGCTCGGGGTGGGAACCGGCGAGCCGGCAGCGGCGGCCGCCACACCGGGCGTGCCCCGGCCGGCGTGCCGCCGGTCCGGCAGGGCAGGATGTACGGCGAGGGGGTGGCGCATGGCTGGGCGGATCCGGGACGAGGACATCGCACTGGTCCGGGAACGCACCTCGATCGGGGACGTGATCTCCGAGACGGTCACCCTGAAGTCCGCCGGCGGCGGCAACCTCAAGGGCCTGTGCCCGTTCCACGACGAGAAGAGCCCGTCCTTCAACGTCTCACCGGCCCGCAACGTCTGGTACTGCTTCGGCTGCGGGGCCGGCGGTGACGCGATCAAGTTCCTGATGGACGCCGAGCACCTCAGCTTCGTCGAGTCCGTCGAGCGGCTGGCCGGTCGCGCCGGCATCCAACTGCGCTACGTCGAGGACGACCGGGGCGCCACCCCGCGCCCCCGCCCCCAGCAGGGCCAGCGCCAGCGACTGGTGGCCGCGCACGCCGCCGCCGTGCAGTTCTACCGGGCGCAGCTCAGCACCGCCGGGGCCCGGCCGGCGCGGGAGTTCCTGGCCCAACGTGGCTTCGACCGGGCCGCCGCCGAGCGCTACGGCTGCGGCTTCGCGCCGGAGGGCTGGGACCTGCTCACCAAGCACCTGCGCCAGCAGGGCTTCAGCCACCAGGAGCTGGTCACCGCGGGGCTGTCCCGGGAGTCCCGCTCCGGCACGCTCATCGACCGGTTCCGCCGCCGCCTGCTCTGGCCGATCCGCGACCTCGCCGGCGACGTGATCGGCTTCGGCGCCCGCAAGCTCTTCGACGACGATGACGGCCCGAAGTACCTGAACACCCCCGAGACGCCGATCTACAAGAAGTCGCACGTGCTCTACGGCATCGACCAGGCCAAGCGGGAGATCGCCAAGCAGGGCCGGGCGGTGATCGTCGAGGGGTACACCGACGTGATGGCCTGTCACCTGGCCGGCGTGACCACGGCGGTGGCGACCTGCGGCACCGCGTTCGCCGCAGACCACATATCTGTTTTGCGCCGGCTTCTGCTTGATAGTGACGAGGTGACAGGCGAGATCATCTTTACCTTTGACGGTGATGCTGCCGGGCAAAAGGCCGCACTGCGCGCCTTTGAAGACGATCAGCGCTTCGTTGGGCGCACATTCATTGCGGTTAGCCCTGACAACATGGATCCGTGCGAGTTGCGCCTAGCTAAGGGCGACCTGGCGGTCCGCGACCTGGTCGCGAGCCGCGAGCCGCTCGTTGACTTTGCCCTGCGCCACGTAGTCAGTCGATATGACCTAGATACCGTAGATGGGCGCATCGAAGCCATGCATCGGGCTGCCCCGCTCGTAGCTATGGTGAAGGATCGGGAAAAGCGTGAAGGGTACGGCCGCAGACTCGCCGAGGACCTTCTCGGCATGGAAATCGACGTGGTGCAGCGCGCGGTGCGTGCCGCTAGCACGACCTCGCGGGCTAGAGACGCAGCACCGGTTGCGCGAGATAATTCCGGCTTGCCTGTCGTTGACAGCCCACAGGCGAGGGTGGAGCGCGAAGCGCTGAAGCTTGCTCTTCAGGAGCCCGCCCTAGCCGGGCCGATGTTTGACGCAGTAGAAGCCGTTGAATATCGCAACCCTGTCCATGCATCCTTGCGTGCAGCCATTGCTGCAGCCGGAGGCGCATCAGCGGCGACTGGTGGTGCAGTTTGGATACAGAAGGTTCGCGATTCCTGCGAGGATCTGGCAGCACAGGCCCTCGTGGGCGAACTATCGGTCGAACCACTTCGCTTGGACGGCCCGCCTGATCCCAGATATGTCGCAATTCAGCTGGCAGGCCTGCAACGCGGCTCTGTTGCTGCCCGCATCCGGGAAGCCAAGTCTAAGCTTCAACGCGTGAATCCGGTTAGTGACAAGGACACTTACTTCGCCTTGTTCGGGGAGTTGCTATCCCTTGAGCAGCATGGGCGCGCACTGGGGGAACAGGCGGCGGGAGGGCTGTGATGGGACTGTTCAGCCGAAAGCCCAAGCTTCCACCGGCCAACCGGCCACCGCTGGCCGCCGACGAGCGGGTGCTCGCCTGGGCGGCCGTGGGCAACGGCGAGGGCGACGGGGTGGTGGTGGCCAGCAACCTCGGCTTGTGGCTGCCCGGCCGGGGGCACCGGCTCGGCTGGCACGCCATCCTCAAGGCGGTCTGGTCCGGCCGGGAGCTGACCGTCACGCCCGCCGAGACCCTCGCCGAACGCGACGGCTACACGATGGTCGCCGACGGCCCGGCCGAGACGTACCTGCTGCTCGACCCGGGTGACCTGCCGCACCAGGTGCGGGCGCGGGTGACCCGCTCGGTCGCGTACACCGCACACCACCCGGTGCCCGGCGGCGCGGCGCGGGTCGCGGCCCGGCGCGCGGCCGGCGTGGACGGGCTGACCTGGACCGTCCGCCTCGACCCCGGCACCCCGCCGGACGAGGAGGCCCTGCTCGCCGAGACCGACCGCCTGGTCACCGCGGCCCGCGCCGCCACCGCGCCGGTCGACGGGTAGCCGGCCGGGCGGCCCCTCGACCGCCCGGCCGCCGGCAGGTCACTTGGCGCCGAGATCCTCCAACGCCTTGGCGGCGCCCCGGTGCAGCGCGACCGGGTCGGTCTTGCGGGCGGTCTCCAGGGAGATGCCCCTGGCCGCCGGGTTGGCCTGGGCCAGGGCGTCCCGCTTGTCGAACACCGTCCGGGTGATCGCGCAGGCCACGTTGGCGTCCAGGTCCCTGCGGACCAGCAGCACGTTCGGCACGACGATCGTCGGGGTGTCCGCCGCCGTCCGGTACGCGTCCCGGCCGATCGTGCCGGCCTGGTAGGCGGGGCTCAACTCGTTCATCTTCGGCAGCAGGGGCGCGATGTCGATGAACTTCACCGTGTTGCCGGCGGTGGTGAACAGGTCGGTCAGGCCGCCCGTGGGCAGGCCACCGGACCAGAAGAAGCCGTCGACGCTGCCGTCCTTGACCCCCTCGACCGTCTTGGTCAGGTCGAGGCGCTGCGCCCGGATGTCCTTGGCCGGATCGAGGCCCGCGGCCTCCAGCAGCCGGTTGGCGATCACCTCGGTGCCGGACTTCGGCGAACCGGTGGAGATCCGCTTGCCCCGCATGTCGGCCACCGAACTGATCCCGGAGTCGTTGCGGACCACGACCTGGGTGTAGTTGTCGTAGATGCGCGCGAGCGCCTCGACCGGCTGCGGTGCGGTGAAGCTGCCCTTGCCCTGCACCGCGTTGACCGCCGTGTCGAAGAGGGAGAACGCCACGTCGTACTGGCCACTCACCAGCTGCTCCACGTTCTGTACCGAGGCGCCCGTCTCCGCGGCGGTGCCGGTGAGCTTGCCACCGGTCGCCCCGGACAACTGCCCGGCCAGGGCGTTGCCGACCACGTAGTAGACGCCGGTCGCGTTTCCGGTGGCGATGCCCACGCGGGTCTCCCGGCTCACCGAACAGGTGACCTCGCTGGCCGCGTCGTCCTTCGCCGCTCCGCCCTGCTGGCCTCCGCAACCCGCGGCGCCGACCGACACGAGGGCGACCACACTCAGGCCCGCCACGAGCCGTACGTCGATTCGTCTCACAGTTTCTCCTCCCGGAGGTTCGCTGGTGATCCGGCTCGCGGCCCGCCGGTCCGGCCGGCGGCTCCGCGTCGTACGAACACCCCCGCGACGGCGACGGCGGCCAGTGCGACGCCGACCGTGACCGGCACGGGTTCCAGCCAGAGCAGGGTGACCCCGGCGAACGCGCCGAGCACGCGCTCCGGGGCGCCGACAGGGCCCACGCCGGGCAGCCAACCACCGGCGGCGACGGCGAGCACCGCCACGCTGAGCGCGGTGACCACGCCGGCGAAGGCGATCCGCGGCACGCCGCCGATGCCGAGCAGACCGAGCCCGGCCGGCGTGATCACGAAGGCGATCGGAGTCAGGTACGCCGGCAGCGCGTACCGCAGGGTCTGCCACATCGTCGGCACCAGCCGGCCGCCGGTGACCGCGGCGGCCGCCACCGCGGCGAGCGCGGTCGGCGGGGACACCTCGGACAGGACCGCGAAGTAGAAGACGAACATGGCGGCGGCCGGCGCCGTCACGCCCAGGTCGAGCAGCGCCGGGCCGACGATCACCCAACCGATCACGAAGGAGGCGGTGACCGGCACGGCCAGGCCCAGCAGGGTGAGGGCGACGGCCGCCAGCAGCGCGGTGAGCACCAGCACGAGGGTCGGGTCGGAGGTGACCGCCTCGGCCCCGCCGATCAGCAGTGCCGCCGCCTGCGGCCCGAGACCGGTCTTCGTGGTGGTCGCCGTGATGATGCCGGCGGCGGCGCAGACGGCCGTCACCGCCAGCACGCCGCGTACGCCGGTGACGAGCGCGGTCACCAGCCGGGCCGGGGTGAGCCGGTGCGCCCGGTCCAGGAAGGAGAGCGCGACCGCCAGGACGGTGGCGAAGACGACCGCCCTCGTCGCGGACACGCCGGCGGCGAGAAGCACGATGATGACGACCAGCGAGGCGAAGTGGTAGCCGAACCGGGCGAGCAGGCGCCACGGTGAACCGACGTCGATCACCACGGGGCGTACGCCGGAGCGCCGGGCGTCGATCTCCACGGCGAGCAGGATGCCGAGGTAGTAGAGCACCGTCGGCACGGTGGCCCAGCCCAGCACCTGCAGGTACGACACCCCGAGGTACTCGGCGATGATGAACGCCGCCGCGCCCAGGGTGGGTGGGGACAGGATCGCGCCCACACCGGCCGCGGCCAGCATGCCGCCCGCCCGCTCCGGCGGGTAACCGGCGCGGCGCAGCAGCGGCCAGGTGACTGCCCCGATGCTCACCGTCGTCGCGGCGCCGGACCCGGAGACGGTGCCGAGCAGGAAACCGGAGGCCACCGCCGTCCGTCCGGCGGCGGTACGCGAACGACGGAACGCCGCCGCCGACAGCTCGACGAAGAACCGCCCGGCACCGGACAGCTCCAGCGCCGCGCCGTAGATGGTGAACAGCACGATGTACGAGGCCGCCACGTCCAGCGGGGTGCCGTAGAAGCCGCTGTCCGAGTTGTAGAACGCGTCGATCAGCTGGCTGAAGTCCAGCCCCGAGTGGGCGACCGGCCAGGACTGCGGCAGCAGCCCGCCGTAGTAGCCGTAGCCCAGGAACAGCAGGCAGACCGTGGGCAGGATCCACCCGGTGGTCCGCCGGCACGCCTCGAGCAGCAGGAGCAGCAGCAGGGTGCCCATCGCCAGGTCCAACGGCACGAGCAGGCCCTGCCGGTCGAGGAAGGCGTTGTAGCCGCCGCCGCCCGTGCCGATCGAGAGCGGCAGGACGGGATAGAGGCAACCGGCCACCGCCAGAGCGACCAGGACCCAGTCCATCGCCGTGGGTCGCGCCGGCGCCGGAGGTGGCAGGCCCGGCCCGACCGGCAGGTCGCCGTCGTCCGGGCGTCGCCTGGCCCGCAGCCGGGCACCCAGCCGGGCTCGCAGCCGCAGGTCGGCCGGGTAGACCAGGAAGACCAGCGGCAGTACGCCCGCCAGGAAGATGATCAAGTAGTACTTGCTGCCCTGCGCCAGCGGGCGGAACACCTGCCAGAGGGCGAGCGCGCCGACCGCCAGCGCCGCCGCGGTGAGGAGCAGGCCGGCCGGCCCGGACAACACCCGCCCCGGCTTCTCGTCCTCGAACTGGGCGGCCAGGTCCCGTGTCGCCCGACCGGCGTCGGCACGGGCGTCGTCGTCGACCCGCCCGACCGGGTCGGTGCCTCCGGGCGAACCGGGCGTGCCGACCTCGGCCGCTCTCGGTCGGGGCGGTGCGCCGCCGTCGCCCGGTGCGGGCTCGTCGGCGGGGGAGTTGGCTAGTTGTGCGGGTGGCGGCGAACCGTCGGGCGAACGGGTGGGCGACACGAGGGGACGATACACGTCGATCAAGCGACAGGTGGGGCATCGACGAGTGTGTCGCCGCTCCACGGTCGACGGTCGGCGCCGTCCCGTCGCTCCTGGTGGAATTTGCCTGGAGAGCTGTCGGACCCGGCCGCTAGGGTCGGGCGGTGACTTCGGGGCGACCACTGATTCAGGCTCGGGGGCTGGTGAAGCGGTTCGGTGACTTCACCGCCGTGGACGGCATCGACGTCGAGGTGCGCTCGGGCGAGGCGTTCGGCTTCCTCGGGCCCAACGGCGCCGGCAAGTCCTCCACCATGCGGATGGTCGGCTGCATCTCCCCGCCGAGCGGGGGCGAGCTGCGCATCCTCGACATGGACCCGGTCCGCGACGGGCCGGCGATCCGCGCCCGGCTCGGCGTCTGCCCGCAGCTGGACAATCTCGACCCCGAGCTGACAGTCCGGGAAAACCTCACCGTCTACGCCCGCTACTTCGGCATCTCCCGTCGGGCGGCCCGGGAGCGGGCTGCCGAGCTGCTCGACTTCGTCCAGCTCACCGAGCGGGCCGACAGCAAGGTCGAGCCGCTCTCCGGCGGGATGAAGCGTCGGCTGACCATCGCCCGCGCGCTGGTCAACGAACCGGAGATCGTGCTGCTCGACGAGCCGACCACGGGGCTCGACCCGCAGGCTCGGCACCTGGTCTGGGAGCGGCTGTTCCGGCTCAAGCAGCAGGGCGTGACGCTGGTGCTCACCACGCACTACATGGACGAGGCCGAGCAGCTCTGCGACCGGCTGGTGGTGATGGACGGCGGCCGCATCGTCGCCGAGGGCTCGCCCCGGGCGCTCATCGAGCAGCACTCCACCCGCGAGGTGGTCGAGCTCCGCTTCGCCGCCGAGTCGCAGGAGCCGTTCGCCGGCAAGCTCGACGGGCTGGGGGAGCGGGTCGAGGTCCTCCCCGACCGGGTCCTGCTGTATGTGCCCGACGGTGACGCGGCGGTCGCCGAGGTCTCCGCGCTCGGGCTCACCCCGGCCAACGTGCTCGTGCGGCGCAGCGGCCTGGAGGACGTCTTCCTGCACCTGACCGGCCGCACCCTGGTCGACTGACCCGCGTCGTGTGGGCGGGGGTGCCCGCCGGGGTGATCTTCCGTAGCATCGGCGGCCCGGTCGGCACGTCCGCCCGATCGGGAGCGACCACGGGGGTTTCATGTCCGACGCGCAGACCAACAGCCGGCATCAGGCCGGGCTGACCGCCCTCTACCTGGGCATCTTCGCGATGGTCTGGTTCAGCGTGCCAGCGGCGGAGCAGCCGTTGCGCGCCCTGCTGGTGGTGGGCAGCATCGCCGCACTGCTCACCGCCCTGGTGGGCGGCGTGCTGTCGGCCCGCACCCGAGACGCGGGCGGCCCTCGCGACCGGGCGACGGACCGTCGGTACCTGCTCATCGTCGTCGCCGAATTCGCCGCCGCCGGGCTGGGCGCCGCCGTGCTGGCCGCCGCCGGCTGGTCGGAGTACATCCCGGTGCTGGTCTGCGCGCTGGTCGGGCTGCACTTCTTCCCCCTCGCCCCGCTGCTGCGGGACCCCCTGCTCCGGCCGCTCGGCGTCGCGCTGTGCGTGGTGGCGGCGGCGGGGCTCGTCGTCGCGCTCGCCTCGGCGGTGTCCGCCGGTCTGGTGGTCGGCACCGGCGCCGGGCTGCTGCTGCTCGGCTACGCCGTGCAGGCGCTGGTCCGCGCCCACGGGCCCGGCTGATCCCGTCGCCGCACGCCCCGGTGACCGACGGCGCCCGGGGAACGGGACGTCCGCGGCGAGGGTGAGCCTGATACCGCTGAGTCATGAATATGTCCAGGAGGTGTCACGGCCAGCGCCGTACCGGCCTGGACCCGCATCCGCGTCCGCCCGCGCCTTGGACCGCACCTGCCCGACGAGGCGCGAAACCAGCCTGGTCAAGGGGGGCGGGGCCGACGGAAACGGGGGGACAGGCCGGCGGCTGTCGCCGTAGGGTGACCGGCGACCTGTCGTACCCCGGGGGTAGGAAGGTCGGGTTGGCGGGCGCGGTGTGGCGGGGGTGGTCGTGGTGAGCGTGGCGGGTTCGGCGCGGGAGCGGGCTCGACCGGCGTTGCCGCGGGTGCCGGCGCTCGCCGTCTTCGACTACTTCCTGGTGGGTTACCGTCGCACCTGGCGGGCCGGGGTCTTCTCCTCGTTCCTGCTGCCGGTGCTGACCGTGCTCGGCTTCGGGCTGGGCGTCGGCGCCTACATCGACCAGGGCGTCGGCGGGGTGCGCTACCTCGACTGGCTGGTCCCCGGGCTGATCGCCTCGACCGCCCTCCAGGTGACCGTCGGCGACTCGACGTGGCCGGTGTTCAGCAACTTCCAGTGGATCAAGACCTACTTCGCGCAGAGCGCGGCCCCGCTGCGGGTGGCCGACATCCTGGCCGGGCACCTGGCGTTCGTGGTGTTCCGGGTGCTCACCACGATCGCGGCGTTCCTGCTGGTCACCGGGCTGTTCGGCGCGTTGCGCTCACCGTGGGCGGTGGCCACCCTGCCGGTGGTGGCGCTGCTCGGGGTGGCCGTGGCGGCGCCGACCTTCGCGTACGCGGCGTCGGTGTCCAGCGACAGTTGGCTGGCGATGCTGTTCCGGTTCGCGGTCATCCCGATGACGCTGTTCGCCGGGGTGTTCTTCCCGGTCGAGTCGCTGCCCGAGGCGCTGCGCTGGCTGGCGTACGCGACGCCGCTGTGGCACGCCGTCGACCTCTGCCGCGCGGCCACGCTCGGCGTCGCCCCACAGTGGTCGATCGCCGGGCACCTGCTCTACCTGGTGGCCTGGTCGCTCGCCGGCTGGCTGCTGGCGCTGCGCGCGTTCCGTCGCAAGCTCGTCGTCTAGGGAGTTCTCGTGGTCACGCTGATCCTGCCTCGGCTGGTCGACGTCTCCGCCGCGTCCCGGCGGTCGGCGTCGGTGGTGGAACGCAACGTCGCGGCGCTGAAGTCCGTCTACTGGCTGCTGCTGCTCTCCGGCTTCGTGGAGCCGCTGCTCTACCTGCTCTCGATCGGGGTGGGCGTCGGCACGTTGGTCGGCGACCTGCCGCTGCCCGACGGCCGGCTGGTGTCGTACGCCGAGTTCGTGGCCCCGGCGATGCTCGCCTCCTCGGCGATGACCGGGGCGCTCGCGGAGACCACTTTCAATTTCTTCGGCAAGATGAAGTACATGAAGCTGTACGACGGGGTGATCGCCACCCCGGTACGGCCGTTCGAGATCGCCCTCGGCGAGCTGGGTTGGGCGATGCTGCGGGGCAGCGCCTACTCGGCGGCGTTCCTCGGGGTCATGGTCGCGCTGGACCTGACCACCGTCGTCCGGGCGCTGACCGCGCTTCCGGCCGCCGTGCTCGTCGGGTTCGCGTTCGGCGCGCTCGGCATGGCGCTGTCCACCTTCATGCGCAGCTGGCAGGATTTTGACCTGATGGGCTCCGCCCAGTCCACCCTCTTCCTCTTCTCCGGCACGTTCGTGCCCGCGCAGGCCTACCCGACGCTGCTGCACTGGCTGATCGAGGTCACGCCGCTCTACCGGTCGGTGCATCTGATCCGCGGTCTCGCGCTCGGCGCGGGCGACTGGTCCTGGCTGCTCGACGTGCTCTACCTGCTGGCGATGATGGCGCTGGGCCTGCTGGTCGCCGCACGTCGGATGGGCAGGTTGCTCTACCGGTAGGGGTTATGCGCCGCCCTCCTCGGGGCATGTCGGAAGCGACGAACCGCGACGATGAGGAGGGGCGATGGCCTCCGACCAGTCTTCCGCCGCCAGCCGGCGTGACCGTGACTCGGCCCGTGGGCCGGTCGGTCCCGACGAGGGGCCGGACAGCCCCACCGACCTACCCGGCAGCGGCTGGAAGGCGGCGCTGCGCCGGACGGTCACCGAGTTCCAGGACGACAGCTTGACCGACTGGGCGGCGGCGCTCACCTACTACGGGGTGCTGTCCATCTTCCCCGGGCTGCTGGTGCTGATCTCCATCCTCGGCCTGCTCGGCGAGAGCGCCACCAGGGGCGTCGAGGACACCGTCAAGCAGGCGGTGCCGGAGGGCAACATCCAGCAGATCATCACCGACGCGATCAACCAGGCGAGCGACAACGGTGGGCTGGCCAGCATCGCGGCGATCGTCGGTCTGCTGGCCGCGTTCTGGTCCGCGTCCGGGTACATTGCCGCGTTCATGCGCGCCTCGAACACCATCTACGACGTGCCGGAGGGGCGGCCGATCTGGAAGACGCTGCCGATCCGGGTCGGCGTGACCGCGGTGATCGGCGTGCTGCTGCTGGCCTGCGCGGTGATCGTGGTCTTCACCGGCCGTTTCGCCGAGTTGGTCGGAAACGCGATCGGGGTGGGTTCGACGGCGGTCACGGTGTGGAACGTCGCCAAGTGGCCGGTGTTGTTGATCCTGGTCAGCCTGATGTTCGCGATCCTCTACTGGGCCTCGCCGAACGCGCGGCACGGCGGGTTCCGCTGGGTCAGCCCGGGCGGTGTGCTGGCCGTGGTGATCTGGCTGGTGGTCTCCGGCCTGTTCGCGTTCTACGTGAGCAACTTCGGCTCGTACAACAAGACCTACGGCGCGCTGGCCGGTGTGATCATCTTCTTGGTGTGGCTCTGGCTGAGCAACATCGCGATCCTTCTGGGCGCCGAGTTCGACGCGGAGCTGGAGCGCAGCCGGGCGATCTCGGCCGGCCACTCGCCGGACGAGGAGCCGTACGTCGAGTTGCGCGACGACCGCAAGCTGAAGAAGAAGCGGAACTCCGCCGGCCGGCGCTGACCGTACGCGGCAACCGCCCGTCGTCGACCGCGCCAACCGCCCCGCCACCCGCGAAACGGGTGGTGGGGCGGTGTCGTGTCCGACGGCGGCACAACCCGCGAGGGCACCCGGGCGGACCGTGATCCTTTTCTTGATCGACTAGTAGCTTTTGTTCTTTCGGACAAAAGTTGGGATCAGAACGGCTGAAGCTCTGGACAGGCGATGCGGAACGCTCCTACTGTGTCGGACACAACACATCGACATTGCGTCGATGTGAATGAGTCCGATGAAGAGGTGAGTCCGGGTGCGGACCGTCGACCCCCTGCACGTCCGGCTGTTGCGGTTACTCCGCGACGAGGGGGCCGTGTCGCGGGCCGAGCTGGCCGACCGGCTCCAGATGCCCCGCCCGCGACTGTTGGCCGAGCTGGACCGACTGGTCGCGCTGGGCTACGTCGCCGAAGCCGGGCTCGCCGCCTCCCGGGGCGGGCGCCGCTCGACGCTGGTCGAGCTGAACCCGAAGCTGCGGTTCGCGGCCGTCGACCTGGGCGCCAGCTCGATGGACGTCGAGGTCATCAACGGCCGACTCGAACCGGTCGCCCACTACGCCGAGTCGGCGGACATCCGCAACGGACCGAAGGTGACCCTGCAACGGGTCAACGAGCTGCTGCACAAGGCCAAGGTCGACGGCGCGTACGAGCGCCTGGACGCGGTGGGCATCGGGGTGCCCGGCCCGGTCAGCTTCCGCGACGGCGTCCCGGTCTCGCCGCCCATCATGCCCGGCTGGGACCGCTTCCCGGTGCGCGAGCTGCTCAGCCGCGAGCACGGCTGCCCCGCGGTGGTCGACAACGACGTCAACATCATGGCGATCGGCGAGCGGCACGCCGGGGTCGCCCACTCGGTGGACGACTTCCTCTTCGTGAAGATCGGCACCGGAATAGGGTGCGGGATCTACCTCAGCGGTGAGGTCTACCGGGGCACCGACGGCTGTGCCGGCGACATCGGCCACATCCAGGTCGACTCGCACGGTCCGATGTGCTCCTGCGGCAACGTCGGGTGCCTGGAGGCGCTGTTCAGCGGCGCCGCGCTGGCCAAGGACGCCACCGCCGCTGCCCGCAGCGGGGTGTCGCCGGCGCTCGCCGAGCGGGTGGGCATGCGTGGTGTGGTGACCGCCCTGGACGTCGCCGAGGGCGCCGTCGAGGGGGACGTGACCTGCATCCAGCTGATCCGCGACGGTGGACGGCGGGTCGGCGGTGTGCTCGCCGGCCTGGTCAGCTTCACCAACCCGTCGATGATCGTCATCGGCGGCGGGCTGGCCCAGCTCGGGCACATCCTGCTCGCCGAGATCCGCAGCGTCGTCTACCGCCGGTCGCTCCCGCTGGCCACCGGCAACCTGCCCGTCGTGCTGTCCGAGCTCGGCGGTCGTGCCGGCGTCGCCGGCGCGGCCGTGCTCGCCAGCGACGTCGCCTTCGCGGAGGCCTCATGAGCCCGCAGTCGCGAGCCGAGGAGTCGTCGTGAGACCGCAGTCGCGAACCGGAGACCGTCGTGAGTGAGGAGGAGACCGTGACCCAGCCCGAGGAGAACGCCGCCACCGCGCCGGCGGACACCGGCGCCGACGTTCCGCTGATCGAAGCCCCCGCCGACACCGTCGCCGGTGAGGTGGTCCTGCGCCTCACCGACGTGGTCAAGACCTTCCCGGGCGTACGCGCGCTGGACGGCGTGCAGCTGGAGGTGCGGGCCGGTGAGGTGCACTGCCTGCTCGGGCAGAACGGCGCCGGCAAGTCCACCCTGATCAAGGTGCTGGCCGGTGTGCACCGTCCGGACTCCGGCGAGGTGGAGTGGCGCGGCGAGCCGGTCACCTTCGCCAACCCGCAGGCCGCCATGCGCGCCGGCATCGCCACCATCTACCAGGAACTCGACCTGGTCGAGGACCTCTCGGTGGCGGAGAACGCCTTCCTCGGCCACGAGCACCGCAGCCTCGGATTCGTCCGGCGCGGCAAGATGGCCCGGCACACCCGGCAGATCCTCGGTCGGCTCGGGCACGGCGAGATCCCGCCCGGGCGGATGGTCCGGGCGCTGCCGGCCGCCGGCAAGCAGATCGTCAGCATGGCGCGGGCGCTCTCGCACGAGGCCCGGCTGATCATCATGGACGAGCCGAGCGCGGTGCTGGCCCACGACGAGGTCGAGAACCTGTTCCGGATCATCCGTGAGCTGACCGCGCAGGGCATCGCCGTCATCTACATCTCCCACCGGCTGGAGGAGATCCGCGAGATCGGCGACCGCGTCACCGTCCTCAAGGACGGCCGGACCACGGCGGCCAACCTGCCGGCCCGCGACACCCCGACCCGCGACCTGGTCAGCCGGATGACCGGCCGCACCATCGAGTACGTCTTCCCGGACCGGCCGACGGACGACACGGTCGGCGCCGAGCTGCTCCAGGTGGAGGGTTTGACCCGCACCGGCGAGTTCGCCGACGTCTCGTTGAACGTGCGTGCCGGGGAGATCGTCGGCATCGCCGGCCTGGTCGGCTCCGGTCGTTCCGAGTTGCTGGAGACCATCTACGGCGCCCGCGCGGCGGAGGCCGGCACGGTCCGGATGGCCGGGCGGGTGCTGCGTCCGGGCAGCGTCGGCGCGGCGGTACGGGCCGGCATGGGAATGGCTCCCGAGGAACGCAAGAGCCAGGCCCTGCTGCTCGGCGAACCGATCTACCGCAACGTCACGCTCGCCACCTTCGGCCGGTACGCGCGGCTCGGCTTCACCGACGCGGGCAGGGAGCGGGCCGAGGCGGACCGGATCGCGGAGAGTCTGGAGCTGCGGCCCCGGGACGTCAGCCGTCCGGTGCGGACGCTCTCCGGCGGCAACCAGCAGAAGGTGGTGGTCGGGCGCTGGCTGCTCGGCGGCACCAAGCTGCTGCTGCTCGACGAGCCGACCCGGGGCGTGGACGTGGGTGCCCGGGCTGAGCTCTACCAGGTCATCCGGGCGTTGGCCGCCCAGGGCGTCGGTGTGCTGCTGGTCTCCAGCGAGGTGCCCGAGGTGCTCGGCCTGGCCGACCGGGTGCTGGTCATGCGGGAGGGGCGCGTCATCCGTGAGGCCCCGGCCGGCGAACTCGACGAGAACACTGTGCTCGACCTCGTCATGGCGGGGTCCCTGATGGAAGGCGCACCGGCATGAGCGACGCGACTCCCACTCCCACCGCGACACCGGAGCGCCCGCAGCTTCCGGCGCAGTCGCCGCCGGTGGATCCGGCCGAGACGGCGGTGGCCGGCGACAAGGCGGCCTCGACGGGCAACCGGCTCTCCTGGTGGCGGGGTAACGGCGGCGAGGGCGCCAAGCGCAACCTCGGTCTGATCGGGGTGCTGGCCGCGCTCATCGCGGTGGGTGCGATCACCAAGCCCGACCTCTACGGCGACCCCACCTGGGTCTGGAACAACATCCTGGCCATCCTCCAGCTCGCCTCCGTCGTCGGCGTGGTCACCGTGGGCATGACCTTCGTGATCATCGGCGGTGGGATCGACCTGTCGGTCGGAGCGATCGTCGCGCTGGCGGGGGTCTGGTGCACCACGGTGGCCACCCAGAGTTACGGCGCCGGCGGCATGATCTTCGCGGCGATCGCGGTTGGCATCTGCGTCGGCCTGGTCAACGGCGTGCTCATCTCGTACGGGCGACTGGTGCCGTTCATCGCGACGCTCGCGATGCTGGTGGCCGCCCGCGGGCTCGCGGCGTCGATCTCCAACAAGCAGACCCAGGTCTCGACCAGCACGTTCATCAACGACATCGCGGCGCGCAAGGTGCTCGGGATCCCGATCCTCGTCTACATCCTCGGCGCGGTGGTCCTGGCCGGCTGGGTCCTGCTCAACCGGACGACCTTCGGTCGGCGGACCATCGCCGTCGGCGGTAACCCGGAGGCCGCGCGGCTCGCCGGCATCAACGTCCGCCGGCACACGATGCTGCTCTACGCGCTGTCCGGCCTCTGCTGCGGCATCGCCGCGATCATGCTGACCTCCCAGGCCACCTCGGCCCAGGCGGCCATGGCCAACCTCTACGAGCTGGACGCGATCGCCGCCGCGATCATCGGCGGCACGCTGCTCAGCGGTGGCCGGGGCACGATCATCGGCTCCCTGCTCGGCGTGATCATCTTCGCCACGATCACCAACCTCTTCGCCATCAACGGCCTCTCCATCGAGGCGCAGAACATGGTCAAGGGCGGCATCATCGTCGCCGCCGTCCTGGTCCAGCAGTTCCAGTTCAAGTCCTTCACTCGGCTCCTCGCGCGGAACAGGCTCACCACCAACACCTGACGCACCGCACGTTGTTCCTGGCGACGTCGAGACATTCGACAGTGGCCGGACCTCGCACACCCTCAACAACTCCATTCCGTTCCCAGGAGGTCGTCATGACCCAGCACAGTCGCGACCTGTCGCGTCGTCGGTTGCTTTTCGGTGGGGCCGCCGTCGGCGCCGCCACCCTGCTCACCGCCTGCACCAGCAACGAGACCCCGGCGGCCAGCACCCAGACCAAGGCTGCCGGAGACGGCGCCGGCAACAACGCTCCCGGCAAGAAGGTCGTCATCGGTTTCTCCGCTCCCGCCGCGGACCACGGCTGGATGGGCGCGATCCACGCCAACGCCAAGGCGCAGGCGGCCGCCTACTCCGACGTGGAGCTGAAGGAGGTCGACGGTGGGTCGAACTCCGAGGCCCAGCGCTCGACCCTCGGCACGCTGATCGCCCAGAAGCCGGACATCATCGTCGTGCTGCCGCACGACGGCAAGGAGGTCAACGCCGTTGCCCTCCAGGCGATGCAGGCGGGCATCCCGATCGTGAACCTCGACCGGGCGTTCCCCGACGCGCTGGCCTCCCGGCTGGTCATCAAGGGTGACAACTACGGCATGGGCGTCTCGGCCGGGCACTTCATCGGCAAGCAGCTCAAGGACAAGGGTGTCGCCAACCCGGTCATCGGTGAGATCGCCGGTCTGGAGATCCCGCTGACCGTCGAGCGCAGCGCCGGCTTCGCGGCGGCTCTCGCGACCTACGGGTTCAAGGTGAGCAACCGCCGCTCGGCCGAGTTCACCTCGGACAGCGGCCAGCGCGAGGCGGCCCAGCTGCTCCAGGCGCTGCCGAAGATCGACGCTATCTGGAACCACGACGACGACCAGGGCATCGGGGTGCTCGCGGCCATCAACCAGGCTGGCCGCAAGGAGTTCTTCATGGTCGGCGGCGCGGGCGCGAAGGTCGCGATCGACGCGATCAAGGCCGACAACACGGTGCTCAAGGCGACGGTCACCTACAACCCGTCGATGGCCTCGTCGGCGATCTCGCTCGCCCGGCTCATCGCGCAGGGCCGGGGTCTGGGCGACCTCACGGAGCTGCAGGTGCCCAAGGAAGTGACCCTCGCCTCCGAGACGATCACCAAGGAGAACGCGAGCAGCTACGAGAAGCTCGGGTTCTGACACACGGGGGGAGACCCACCTTGTCCACGACAGACAAAGAACTGCGGGTCGGCATGGTCGGCTACGCGTTCATGGGCGCCGCGCACTCACAGGCGTGGCGCACCGTGAACCGCGTGTACGACCTGCCGGCACGGGCCCGGATGGCGCTGATCTGCGGCCGGGACACCGGGAAGGTGGCGGACGCCGCCGACCGGCTCGGCTGGGACGCGTACACCACGGACTGGCGTGACCTGATCAGCCGGGACGACATCGACGTGGTCGACGTCTGCACCCCGGGCGACAGCCACGCCGAGATCGCCCTCGCCGCGTTGGCCGCCGGCAAGCACGTGCTGTGCGAGAAGCCGTTGGCCAACACGGTGGCCGAGGCGCGGGCGATGACCGCCGCCGCGGCGGCCGCCCAGGCGGCCGGGGTGCGGTCGATGTGCGGGTTCAACTACCGCCGGGTCCCCGCGGTCACGATGATGCGCCAGCTGGTCGCCGACGGACGACTCGGGGTGATCCGACACGTCCGAGCGGCGTACCTGCAGGACTGGATCGTGGACCCGCAGTTCCCGCTGGTGTGGCGGTTGCAGAAGGACAGGGCGGGCTCCGGCGCGCTCGGCGACATCGGCGCGCACATCATCGATCTGACCCAGTTCGTCACCGGCCAGCGGATCACCGGCGTCAGCGCGGTCACCGAGACGTTCGTCAAGGAGCGGCCGCTGCCGGCCGGGTCGAGCGGGCTGGCGGCCACGGTCGACGGCAGCGGCTCGCTGGACGGCAGCGGCTCGCTCGACGGCAACGGTCCGGCCACCGGCCCGGTCACCGTCGACGACGCCGCGGTCTTCGTGGCCCGGCTGGACGGTGGCGCGCTGGCCACGTACGAGGCGAGCAGGTTCGCCACCGGCCGCAAGAACGCCCTGCGAGTCGAGATCAACGGTTCGCTGGGCAGCGTGGTCTTCGACCTGGAACGCCTCAACGAGCTGGAGTTCTACGACGCCACCCGGCCCAGCGCGGAACAGGGTTTCAGCCGCATCCTGGTGACCGAGGGCGAGCACCCGTACATGTCGGCGTGGTGGCCGCCCGGCCACATCATCGGCTACGAGCACTCCTTCACCCACCAGATGCGCGACTTCATCGAGGCGGTCGCCACCGGCTCCGACCCGGCTCCCTCCTTCGCCGACGCGTTGCAGGTCCAGCTCGTGCTGGACGCGGTGACCCGCTCGGCGGAGATCGGCTCCTCCTGGACCGAGGTGGAGCCGGCGCTGGCCGCGGTGGCCGTCTGACCCCTGACCATCCGCGATGGCGGTGTTCGCGCCGCCATCGCCCGACCGGCTTTCCGGAGCCGACCGGCGAGGGACCGACCGCGGTTTGCGCCCCGCGGCCGGGACGAGGTCGGCACCGGAGGGCGTGCCGCCGGGCCGTACGGCCCGGTGCGGCACGAGCAGGACGGTCGTCCGGTGCGACCGGACCGGGATTCCCCGGCCGCACCGGAGGACCGCCACCACCACCGGCGATCCGGAGGACCTGATGGCACCGCCTGCCGCTGCCCCCACCCGTACCGCTTCCACTCGCCGACGTCCGGCGGGTTGCACACCGGTCGACGATCCGGTGGGCACGGCGGCGGCCTGAGACGCCCGGTCGGGGCACGCCAACGCCCCGGCTGGCCGGATGCGGGGGAGGCAGGGTCGAGACGCCGACCGACCCTGCCTACCAGCCCCGTCTGTCCGTACCCGTACCGGAAGCCGGTCCGGCGTCGTCGCCGCCGACGCCGACGTCGGAACCCGGTGCCATCCCGGTGCGGAGCGGGCGGACGGGGCCCATCCACCTAGGCCGTATCTTTTCGAAGAATATTCTGATATTCCTATATTTGGTGGTACCGAGGGTTCCTCCTGAACGGGAAGGAGCACCATGCGAACGGGTGTCTGGTTGGTGGGAGCGCGGGGTTCCGTCGCGACCACCAGCATCGTCGGAGGGCTCGCGCTGCGGGCCGGCCTGGCCGGGCCCACCGGCTGCGTCACCGAGCTGCCGGAGCTGCGCGGTCCCGCTCTGCCGTCCTTCGCCGACCTGGTCTTCGGTGGGCACGACGTGGCCACCACCCCGCTGTGCAAGCGGGCCGAGGCGCTGGCCGACAGCGGTGTCATCCCCGGTCGGCTGGTCACCGCGCTCCCCGACGAGCTGGCCGCCGTCGAGCAGGAGCTGCGCCCCGCGCCGGTCGGGTCCACCCAGGCCGACCGGGCCGCCGCGGTGGTCCGCGACCTCACCGCCTTCCGGGATCGGCACGGGCTGGACCGGGTGGTGGTGGTCAACGTCTCCGCCACCGAACCGGCCCCCGCGCCGCACCCCGGGCACGCCGACCCGGACGCGCTGCGCGCCGCCCTCACCGGCCCGGACGAGGTGCTGCCGCCCAGCTCCCTGTACGGATACGCGGCGCTGCTGGCCGGCTGCCCGTACGTCGACTTCACCCCGTCCACCGGGCTGCGGCTGCCGGCGCTGGCCGCGCTGGCCGAGCAGCTCCGCCTGCCGTACGCCGGGCACGACGGCAAGACCGGGGAGACCCTGGTCAAGTCGGTGCTCGCGCCGATGTTCGCGATGCGGAACCTGGCCGTGCGCTCCTGGTCCGGGGTCAACCTGCTCGGCGGCGGCGACGGCGCCACTCTCGCCGACCCGGCCGCCAACGCCGCCAAGGTGCAGAGCAAGCAGCGCGTGCTCGGCGAGACGCTCGGCTACGTGCCCCAGGGCGGCACCCGCATCGAGTACGTCGAGGAGCTGGGCGACTTCAAGACCGCCTGGGATCTGATCACCTTCGCCGGCTTCCTCGGCACCGGGATGCGGATGGAGTTCACCTGGCACGGCTGCGACTCCGCGCTGGCCGCGCCGCTGGTGCTCGACCTGGCCCGGCTCACCGCCGCCGCGCACGCCGCCGGTCACGTCGGGCCGCTGGCCGAGCTGGGCTTCTTCTTCAAGGACCCGCTCGGCACGCCGACACACTCGCTGGCCGAGCAGTGGGCCCGGCTGGCCGACTTCACCCGTGGGCTGCACGAGGGCGTGGACGGTTCCGATGACAACGTTGGCTGACCTCGCTGAGCTGGTCCGGGCTCCGGCGGCGCTCTCGGTGCCCGGTGACGTGGTCGCCGGCGCCGCGGCGGCCGGCGCGCTGGGCCCGCGTACCCCCGGCCTGGCCGGCGCCTCGGTGCTGCTCTACTGGGCCGGCATGGCCGCCAACGACTGGGCCGACCGGCGGCTGGACGCCGTCGAGCGGCCCGAGCGTCCCATCCCCAGCGGCCGGGTCGCACCGGCCGCCGCGGTCGGTCTCGCGGCCAGGCCCACGCCGGCAG
>NZ_QGKR01000008.1 GCF_003172955.1 Micromonospora acroterricola
CCGCGCCGCGCGCCCCGCGCCCCGCGCCCACGATCCGCACAACTTCAGGGATGTAGTGGCCTCGGCGCGCCGGGAGGCCACTCTTTCCCTGAAGTTGTGCGGATCTTCCCGCCCTTCCGCGGTCCCAGCGCTGCCTCGTCGGTCTGGACGGGCCAGGCGGACGGACCGGACGGATCGCCGGGACGAGCATGGATCTTGACGGGGGCGGGGGGCCGTGATCGGGTCTTGGCATGAGCGGGCAGTGGCGGGCACAGTTCGACGCTGAGGTGACCTTCGCCAACGGCGGTGGGCTGCGTACCGAGGGGTTCCGGCTGGACATCCCGGGTCGACAGATCACCGACGAGGACCTGGCCGCGTTGTTCGTGCGGCACCTCGGGCTGCTGATGGTCGCCGAGGTTCGGATCAGCGCGAAGACGATCATCGACGAGCCGCACAAGGGTGGTCGAGGCGTCGCCGTCAGCCGACACGGCGACGGCCGGCTGGTCGAGCTGAGCCACGTGATCCGCGACGGGATGACCACTCTGCCCGGCTGGCCCGGGCCGCGGATCGACGACTGGCTGACGTTCGCGGCGTCCCGGGCGAACTACGCCACGGGCACCGAGTTCCGGGTGGCGCGGATCGACATGATCGCCAACACCGGCACGTACCTGGACACCCCGGCCCACCGCTGGGCCGACGGCGAGGACCTGACCCGGGTACCCCTGGACCGGCTCGCCGACCTGCCCGGCGTGGTGGTCCGGGTGCCGCCCGGCACCAGGGCGGTGGACCGGTTGATGCTGGCCCCGTACGAGGTGGCCGGGCGGGCGGTTCTCCTGCACACCGGCTGGGATGCGCATTTCGGCACCGAGCGGTACGGCGCGCCGGAGGCGCCGCACCTGACCGGGGACGCCGCCCAGGCACTGGTCGACGCCGGCGCGGCCCTGGTCGGCATCGACTCGATCAACATCGACGACATGAGCCCGGCGGCCGGCGGTGTACGCCCCGCGCACAGCATTCTGCTCGCCGCCGGCATCCCGATCGTGGAGCACCTGACCGGCCTGGACGCCCTGCCGCCGCAGGATTTCCGGTTCACCGCCGCCCCACCCCGGGTGGCCGGCATGGGCACCTTTCCGGTCCGCGCCTTCGCCGTCGTCGACAGCTGAGCGCGGTCACCACCCGCGGCCGTCCGAGCCTCGGCCGCCCCGCCGGAGAGACCACACCTGCCCCACCACCCGGCCGTCCGACGCCGTTCGCCTCGCTCGGTGCGGTCGCACAACTTCAAGGAAGTTGTGGCGTCCCGGCTCGTCGGAGGCCACAATTTCCCGGAAGTTGTCTGGAT
>NZ_QGKR01000016.1 GCF_003172955.1 Micromonospora acroterricola
CGGGCCGCCCGCCCGGGCGGCAGCCGATCCGGTCAGCCCCGGCGGGTCGCCCGCTCGGCCGCCGACACCAACGCGTGGCGGGCGTCGGCGCTGACCTCGGCGACCAGCTCGGCCGCCGGCAGGTCCCGGGCCAGGGGGTGCGCCTGGCCCGCCCAGAGGTTGGGCACCGAGGCGTCCCCGTCGCGCCGCGCGGCGGCCAGCAGCGGGCGGGTCAGGTGCAGCACCTGCGGGTAGCCGGCCGGCGCCGCCGCGTCGTGGCGGCGCAGGAAGTCGTTGACCACGCCGCGAGCCCGCTTGCCGGTGTACGCCCGGGTCAGGGCGGTCGGCTCGGAGCTGGCCACCGCCGCCCGGTGCATCGGCGACGTGCCCGCCTCCGGGCAGCGCAGGAACGCCGTGCCGAGCTGCGCCGCGGCCGCGCCAGCGGCGAGCACCGCCGCCACCCCGGGGCCGTCGACGATGCCGCCGGCGGCCACCAGCGGCACCTCGCAGCCGGCGGCGACCAGCCGGAGCAGCGGCAGCAGCCCGTAGTCGTCGTCGTCCGGCAGGCCACCGCGATGCCCACCGGCCTCGGTGCCCTGCACCACCACGGCGTGCACGCCGAGCGCGGCGGCGGCCGTGGCGGCGGCCGGCCGGGTGACGGTGGCCCACACCTCGGTGCCCCGCTCCCGCAGCGCGGCCACCGCCGCCCGATCCGGCAACCCGAAGACGAACGACACCACCGGGACCGGGTCCGCGAGCAGCATGGCCAGCTTGTCCGGGTACCCGTCGTCGCCGCCCACCGGCTCGCCCAGGGTCACGCCGTGCTGGCCGGCCTGCGGGGTGAGCCGGTCGGCGTACGCCCGGATGGCGGCCTCGTCGACGGCGCCGGTCGCGGGCAGGAAGAGGTTGACCCCGAACGGCCGGTCGGTGCGGGCCCGGACCTCGGCGATGTCGGCGGCCAACCGGCCGGCGTCGATCATCCCGGCGGCCAGGAAGCCCAACCCGCCGGCGGTGGAGACGGCGGACACGAGCGCCGGCGTGGACGGGCCACCGGCCATCGGGGCGGCGACGATCGGGTGGCGCAACGCGGACAGCAGGGACATCCACCCATCCTGTCCTACCGACCCTCGCGTTCGGCCGTCACCTTCGGACCGTGTGTCGCCGCCACAGCACACCGGCCACCCCGACCAGCGCCAGCAGCGCCCCGGCGCCGGCTGCCAGTGGCCAGGTCGGTTCGCCCTCGGCGGCCACCTGCTCCGTCGCCGGGCGGGCGGCGGTGGGTGACGGCGGGCCGGCGGGGGCGCTGTCTCTTATACACCTCTCCG
>NZ_QGKR01000007.1 GCF_003172955.1 Micromonospora acroterricola
GGCCGGGAGGCCGGGAGGCCGGCGGGACGCGTCGCGGGTCAGTCGGTGCGGCGGGTGGCGGCTATGGCCAGGTCGACGAGGGCCTGGCGGGCCTCGGTGTCGAGGTCGACGGCCGCCAGTGCCGCCAGCGCCGTGTCGGTGAGCGTGACGATCCGCTGCTCGGTACGGGCCAGCGCCCCGCTCGCGGAGATCATCTCCCGTAGCCGGGCCACTCCCTGCTCGTCGAGGTCCGGGTCGCCGAGCCGGCCCAGCAGGAGCTCCCGGCCGGCGTCGTCGGTGGCCTCCAGGGCGGCCGCCACCAGGTACGTGCGCTTGCCCTCGCGCAGGTCGTCCCCGGCGGGCTTGCCGGTCTGCGCCGGGTCGCCGAAGACTCCCAGCACGTCGTCGCGGAGCTGGAACGCCTCGCCCAGCGGCAGCCCGTACGCCGAGTAGGCCGCCCGCACGTCCGCCGACGCGTCGGCCAGCGCGGCGCCGAGCAGCAGCGGCCGCTCGACCGTGTACTTCGCCGACTTGTACCGCGCGACCTTGCTGGCCCGTTCCACCGAGGTGTCCCCGGTGACCTGGGTCAGCACGTCGAGGTACTGCCCGACGGTGACCTCGGTGCGCATCTCGTCGAAGACCGGCCGGGCCCGGGCCACCGCCCGCAGGTCCAGCCCGGCGGAGTGCAGCAGCTCGTCGGACCAGACCAGGCAGAGATCGCCGAGCAGGATCGCCGCGGCGTCGCCGAACCCGTCCGGGTCGCCGCCCCAGCCGGACGCGCGATGCCGGGCGGCGAAGCGCCGGTGCACCGCCGGCTCACCGCGCCGGGTATCGGAGCGGTCCATCAGGTCGTCGTGGATCAGGGCGCTGGCCTGCACGAACTCGAGCGCGGCCAGGGCGGTGAGCACCTGGTCGGCGTCCAACCCGCCGGCGCCCCGGAACCCCCAGTACGCGAAGGCCGGACGCAGCCGCTTGCCGCCGCCGAGCACGAACGCCTCGATCGCCTCCGCCACCGGGACCAGCGCGTCGTCTACGCCGCTCAACCGGACCCGCTGGCCGGCCAGGAACTCGGTGAGGGCCTTGTCGACCCGCTGCCGCAGGCCGGCACGGTCGACGGGAGAGACGGGAGCAGCGTGGGTCACGCCACGACGCTAGCCGGTCGCCGCTGGGCGCGCTCGACCGCCATGCGGAGTCCGGCCGGCGCGGCCCGGGCCTACCCGCCCTGCCGGCCGG
>NZ_QGKR01000073.1 GCF_003172955.1 Micromonospora acroterricola
GGTTCAGCGAGGGGGGTCGGGGGCCAGGACCCGTACGGCCGCGACGACGTCGGCCGGGTCGACGGCGGACAGGCAGGGATGGCCGGCGACCGGGCAGACGGCCGCGCGGGTGTCGCGGCAGGCCGCTCCGGCGTCGCCGAGCCGGACGGTCGGAACCCGGTAGGGGCCCCACTGCCCGAACGGGACGGTCGGGGCGAACAGGCTGACCACGGGCACGCCGAGCGCGGCGGCGAGGTGGGCCGGCCCGGTGTTGCCGACCACCACGCAGCGGGCGCCGGCAAGGATCCGGGCGAGTCCGGCCAGGTCGACGGTCCCGCCGAGGTCGGTGCCGCCGGCCGCGGCGACCTGGGCGGTGAGGTCCCGCTCGTCGGGTCCGCCGGTGACGACGACCTGGTGGCCGTGCGTGACGAGGGCGGCGACGATGTCGGCGCAGCGTTGGGCCGGGCAGGCCCGGGCGGGCACCGACGATCCGGGGTGCACCACCACGTAGTCGCCGGCCGGCGCACCCCCCGTTCCGGAGAGGGCGACGGTGGCGGCGTCTCGCAGGCGCAGGGTCGGCTCGTCGCCCGGTGGGAGCGCGAACCCGGCAGCGGCGGCGAGGGAGAGCGCCCGTTCCGGCTCGGGCACACCGACCGGCACCCGGTGCCGGATGTCCAGCAGGGATCCCGGGTAGTCGTCGCTGATCGCGCTGATCCGGGGAACGCCGGCCATCCGCAACAGCAGCGCGATGGGCAGGGGCGACTGGTGGTACGACGTGAAGACGACCGCCTCGTCGGCGCCGACCTGGGCGAGGCGGCCGGTGAGCGCCCGCATGTCCGCCGGGTCGACCGGTGCGGGCGAGCCGTCGATCCAGGGCAGCGGCCACTCGATCAGCTCGTCCACACCGGGCAGCAGCTCGGCGGCGGCCCGGCCGCGCGGCCCGCAGAGCAGCACGACCCGCTGCGCGCCGGCCGCGACGGCCCGGATCCCCGGGCCGGTGACCAGCACGTCGCCGATGGAGTCGCTGCGTACCACCAGGACCGTGCCGGCGCGTCCGACACGGGGTACGGCGGGCCGGACGGCGCGCGCGCGGCGCAGGATCTCGTCCACCGCCGTGGGCAGGTCGGGGGCCACGG
>NZ_QGKR01000006.1 GCF_003172955.1 Micromonospora acroterricola
GGGAACGGTCCTGCGGCGGCTGCCGGATTCGTGCCGGAGAACGGTCCTGCGGCGGCTGCCGGATTCGTGCCGGAGAACGGTCCTGCGGCGGCTGCCGGCTTCGGGCCGGGGAACGGCGCGATGGCCTGGGCCGCCGGTCCGGTCAGCTCGACCGGGCCCGCGAGCAGCACCGCCGACACGCCCGGGCGCACGGACACCTCCGCGAGCCCGGCAGGCACCGCGACGCCGCGCACCGCACCCACGGGCACGAACAGCCCGCCCGGGGCGGCGAGCACCCCGTCGACGAGCAGCCCGGCCGGAACGGCGAGCGCCCCGTCCGCGTCGGCCGACCCCACGCCGTGGGCACCCAACCCCGCCCCCGTGGCAGCCAGTCCCGCGTCCCGTGCGACCAGCCCCGGGTCGGGCGCAACCAGCCCCACGCCGAGTCCAGCCGGTCCCGCGTCGGAAGCGAGCGCCGCGGCCGGCACGCCGAATCCCCCTCCCGGGTCCGCGACCCCGACATCCGACACGACGAACCGCACGCCCGGGACCGCGAGTCCCACGCCCGGCGCGGCACCGGTGCAGGCCGGCGACCCGAAGCCAGTCGCCGTCCCCGCACCGCCGATCGCGCCGGGCGGCGTCGACCTCGACCTGCCGTTCACCCTGGACCGCCCGACATCAGCCGACCGCCCGGCAGCCGCCAACGGTCCGGCAACGCCCAGCGGTCCGGCAACGCCCGGCGGTCCAGCAGCGCCCGGCGGTCCAGCAGCGCCCGGCGGTCCAGCAGCGCCCGGCGGTCCGGCAACCGGCGGTCCAGCAACGCCCGGCGGTCGCGCAACGCCCAGCGGTCCCGCAACGCCCGGCCGCCCCGTTCCGCAACGAGCGGACCCGGCAACGGGCGGAACCACGCCGGCGGATCCCACAACGGCCGCACCGGCGCCGACCCGGGCCACCGGCACCGGCACCGGCACCGGCACCGGGGAAGACGATCCTGCCGTCGGAACGGCACGACCGGTGACCGAGTCGCCCTGGGCGTATCCGCCGCAGCGCCCGGCCGGCGCGACCGGGACGGCCCACGACGAGGCGGCGGCCGGGCGCTGCGGCGGATACGCCCAGGGCGACTC
>NZ_QGKR01000039.1 GCF_003172955.1 Micromonospora acroterricola
GCCCGGACCGACCCGCCCGCGTCCCCGGACGGGGGCCGTCGCCGCGTCGTCGCCATGACGATCTGGGCGGTCGCCTTCGTCGCCGCCTGGCTGGGCATCGGGCTGCCCACCGACCCCGCGTACGCCTTCGTCTGGATCTGGGCCGGCACCATCGCCTGGAACAGCGACCGGCCGTGGCGCAGTCACCTGCGTTTCGCCCGGGACTGGGTGCCGGTGGTGCTGCTGCTGGCCGCGTACAACCTGTCCCGGGGGTTCGCCGACAACGGCGCCACACCGCACGCGATGGAGCTCATCGTCGCCGACCGGTTCATGTTCGGCTGGGCGACCGGCGGCGAGGTGCCCACCATCTGGTTGCAGCAGCACCTCTACCACGCGCAGCTGCAGTGGTACGACATCGCGGCGAGCTGGGTGTACTTCTCCCACTTCGTCGTGGCGCTGGCCGCCGCCGCGGTGCTCTGGCTGCGCGACCGGCACCGCTGGGCGGCGTACATGCGGCGCTGGGGCTTCCTCTGCGCCGCAGGCCTGGCCACCTACTTCATCTACCCGGCGGCGCCGCCCTGGTGGGCGGCGCAGAACGGCCTGCTCACCGAGGTCGCCCGGATCTCCACCCGGGGCTGGAAGGCGTTCGGCATGCACGGCGCCGGCAACGTGCTCAACGCCGGCCAGATCGCCTCGAACCCCGTCGCCGCCATGCCGTCGCTGCACACCGCGTGGGCGCTGTTCGTGGTGCTCTTCTTCCTGCACACCACCCGCCGCCGCTGGTGGCCGCTGCTGCTCGCGTACCCGCTGGCGATGACGTTCACCCTGGTCTACTCCGGTGAGCACTACGTGATCGACGTCCTGGTCGGCTGGACGTACGTCGGGCTGACCTTCCTGGTCGTCGGCCTGGCCGAGCGCGCCTGGGCGGCCCTGCGGGCCCGCCGCGCGGGCCCCGCCGCCGAGGAACCGCCACCGGGAGAGATCACCGGCCCCGACGGCGCCGCCGACCCACTGGGCCGGCCGGCCAGCGGGCAACCGGCGCGGGTCGGACCGAGCACCGCCGACGAGCCGGTCGTGCCCGCCGACCGCTAACAC
>NZ_QGKR01000005.1 GCF_003172955.1 Micromonospora acroterricola
GGCCCGGGTGGGGTGGGGTGGTTTAGTCGAAGAAGCGGGCCAGGTGGGTGGGGGGTGCGGGGTCGGCGCTCGGTGGCAACGGGGTGAGGTCGGCGAAGATGGAGGCGCCGTCGCAGCCGGCGTGCAGCGGGAACCAGCGCGGGGTGCCCGGCGGCCGGAGTTGGCAGATCCCCTTGAACGTCTGCACGTCCATCAGCCGGACGTGGGTCGGGTCCGCGACCGCGTTCACATGCCCCCACCACGGGCTCATCACGTGCAGCACGCCGCCCGGACGCAGCACCCGGTGGCACTCGTCCACCAGCGGCAGGAAGTCGATCAGGTGTTCCAGGATGTGCACCGCGAAGAGGACGTCCACCGAGTTGTCGGCCAGCGGTAGCGAGCCGGAGAGGTCCGCCACCGCGTCCACCCCCGGCGCCGGGAAGATGTCCAGCCCCAGGTTGCCCGGCCACTGCTTGGTCGGCCCGCAGCCGAGGTCCACCACCACCGGCTCCCGCCCACCGACGCGGACCCGGCACCAGACGCCGTAGACCCCGGCCAGTCGCCCCACCACGTCCCGGACCAGCCGCAGCTCGGCGGGCTCGGCCACCTCCCCGCTCAGGTGGGCGACCCCCCGGTCGAACCGCACCTCGACGGCCAGTCCACGGAGCCGGTCGTCGTGCCGGAGCTGGTCCTCCCACGCCTCAGCGAGGAACGCGTCGATCGCCCGCAGCCGGTCGGCCGAAGGCTGAGTCTGTGCCAAAGCGACCATTGGGGTCACCTCCCGCCGCGCGATACCCGCATCCGCGCCCGGTATGCCCCGCCCGTCGGCCGGCCCGGCGGGTCGCCCGATCGTCCGTCGGCGTGTCGCAGCCAGCGGCGTATGACTTACCGGAGGGCGATACCTCACAGGTATAAAAATGCCTCTGAGGTATCACGCTCGTCTGCGACCCCGACCCGCCCGGGGCCGTGTCCTGCGAGAGATGGGGAACCGCAGAGAGCGGCACGCTGGGTCGCGGAGGCCGAGGCGAGCCTGGCCGCCCCGCCCGCCTCGCTCGCCGCGCCGGGCC
>NZ_QGKR01000042.1 GCF_003172955.1 Micromonospora acroterricola
GGCCCGCCGCCTTGCTGCGGGCGGCGGCCCAGCCGCGCCAGGCGGCGGTGACGAGCAGCCCGCCGATGAGGGCCACGGCGAAGGTGACCAGCGGCGCGCCGCCGAGCGCGGCCAGGCGCAGCAGCGGCGAGGAGTCCTGGCTGAACGCCAGCCGCCCCCACGGGAACCCCCCGAACGGGGTGCGGTCGCGCAGCGCCTCCTGCCCGACCCAGAGCAGCCCGGTCAGCGCCGGCCACGCCCACCGGCCGCGGTCGGCCAGCGGCGACACCCAGGCGGTGGCGGCGCCGAGCAGCGCCAGGTAGCCGGCCTGCAGCAGCGACAGCAACACCCAGGGCAGGTAGCCGGTGTGCAGGTTCGTCCACGCCAGCAGCGGCGCGAACAGCGCCACCCCGGTGAGGAAGCCCAGGCCGGCGCCGGCGCGGATCCGCCGCCGGTGCGCCGCGGCGGCCAGCAACGCCACCCCGACGGGCGCGAGCGGCCACACCCCGTACGGCGGGAACGCCAGCAGCAGGGCCAGCCCGGCGGCCACCGCCATCGGCGCGGCGGCCTTCAGCGGCAGTGGCCGGCCGGCGACGACCGGCCGGGGCGGCACCGCCGGGGCGTGCGTCTCGTCCCGGTCCAGTGTCGTCACCGCAGCTTCACCTCGATCACGGGGCGAAGGCTACCTGGCCGGCGGGCCTGTCGACCGCATCGGGCCACCCGGGGACGAACCACCCGGTGGACATGAAATCGGGGCGCGGCTCGCGCCGCGCCCCGATGCTCCCAGGCCCTCCCCGGCCGGTGCGGCGAGGACGAGGCACGCCGACCTTCGGACCGACCGGACGCGGACTGGCTGCCCCCGCCGGGCCGTTGTCTACTGGCCGTGCACCTCACCCTGCCCGTACACCGGTAACCGCGACCGGTTCGCGCCGCCCCGCCGACCCCCGCCCGCTGGACCTGGCCGCCGCGACGATGGCGCTGAAACTGTCGCTCGGCCAGGTCCAGCGGGCGGGGGTCGGCGCGAC
>NZ_QGKR01000004.1 GCF_003172955.1 Micromonospora acroterricola
GGGGCGTGGTGCAGCAGGCCGCCGATGTACCAGCGGGCGGTGTCGGACAGGCCGGCGTAGCCGGTCTCGTCGTAGAACAGCGGTTCGCCGCCCAGCCAGAGGCTCTGGTGGGTGTGCATGCCGGAGCCGTTGTCACCGAAGAGCGGCTTGGGCATGAAGGTGGCGGTTTTGCCGTTGGCCCAGGCTTCGTTCTTGACGATGTACTTGAACAGTTGGAGCTGGTCGGCGGCGTGCAGCAGCGTGGAGAACCGGTAGTTGATCTCCGACTGGCCGGCGGTGCCGACCTCGTGGTGTGAGCGTTCCACGGTGAAGCCGGTGTCGACGAGGCGACGCACGATCGAGTCGCGCAGGTCGGCGTAGTGATCCACCGGGGGGACGGGGAAGTAGCCGCCCTTGTAGGCGGTCTTGTAGCCGCGGTTGCCGCCCGGCTCCTCACGCCCGGAGTTCCAGGCGCCCTCGATGGAGTCGATGTAGTAGAACGACTGGTGCGCGGAGGTTTCGTGGCGGATGGAGTCGAAGATGTAGAACTCGGCTTCGGCGCCGAAGTAGGCGGTGTCGGCGATGCCGCTGGCGGCGAGGTACGCCTCGGCCTTCTTCGCGACGTTACGCGGGTCGCGGGTGTAGGCCTCGCGGGTGAACGGGTCGTGGATGAAGAAGTTCAACGCGAGGGTCTTCTGCGCCCGGAACGGGTCGATGAACGCGGTCGCGACGTCCGGGAGCAGGAGCATGTCCGACTCGTGGATCGCCTGGAAACCGCGAATCGATGAGCCGTCGAACGCGAGGCCGTCGGTGAACAGGTCGTCGTTGACGGACTCGACCGGCAGGTTGAAGTGCTGCATCACGCCGGGCAGGTCACAGAAACGTACGTCGACGAACTTCACGTCCTCGTTCTTGAGGTATCGCAGCAGTTCCTCGGGATTGGCGAACACACGTCCTCCTG